>JANNSE010000066.1:0-5588 GCA_031402215.1 Candidatus Woesearchaeota archaeon
CCTCAATTAAAGAAGAAGAATCCTGCTTTAACATATGATAGAATTGCAATGCCTGCACCAAAAACTGCAGACGAATTCTTAGATGAAGCATTATCTCTTGCAAAGAAAGGAACAATAATACACTTCTATGATTTCTTAGCTCCAGACAAATTCAGCGAAGCAGTAGAAAAAATCGAGAAAGCATGTAAGAAAAATAAAATGAAATGTAAAATCTTAGATACAGTCAAATGTGGTCAACATGCACCATATGTTTATAGAGTATGTGTTGATTTTAAGATATTGTAGAAATATTTATATACGCGGATTCTAATATTTCTGTATGGATAAATTCACATTGTTAATGTCTGAAATTAGTGCTTGTCGTGACTGTAAGAAATTATTCGGATTTACTCCAAGACCAGTATTTGGTGGCGATAAAGATGCTAAAATCTTACAGATAAGTCAAGCGCCGTCACAGAATGTTCATAATACTGGAAAATGTTTTAATGATGCAAGCGGAAGAAAACTAAGAGGAGAATGGTACGATATTTCTGATGAAGTTTTTTACAATCCAAAGAACTTCTATATCTCTGGTGTTGGTCATTGTTATCCTGGAAAAGATAAGAATGGTGGAGATAGAAAACCTCCAACGCATTGTGCAGATAAATGGTTACGTAGAGAGATGGATGTAATAAACAATAAATTGTATGTTCTTGTTGGAAGAAATTCTGCTAATTATTTTTTCCCAGACAAAGATTTTACTGAATTAATATTTAACGACCAGAAATTAAACGGAAAACCTTGTATAGTATTACCGCATCCGTCTCCCTTGAACAGAAAGTGGTTCAAAGATCATCCGGATTTTGAAAAGAAAAGAATATTAGAAATAAGAAAGATTGTGCATAAGGTTTTATTTGTGTAATTACTTCTTCTTCCGCTCATTCGCCTTGTTTAGAAGCGAGTTAAACATGTTCTTGTTGAAGATTTGATTCTCAGAATCTATGTTAAGCACCTTAAAGCAATTTTCTGAATATTCTATAAATCTTAGGAAGTTCTTCTCTGCTCTGATTGTAGCTAACACTTTGTTAACTATTAGTGGATCGAAATTCCCGAGACGCACTTCTCTTCTATTGGATATTGCATCATTAATTATTTGACTTCTATCTCTCAGATTTTTTGTTTCTATTTTGTTTCCATCAATAAAAATATCGTAAGGTTTTCTACCAGAATTTCCTATTGCGTCCTCTGATGCCGCTGCTACTGCTATTCCTCCCATGATTTTTCCCATGGAATATTCTCCCGATGGTCCTACATTTGAGTATCCTATGTATTGTTCATAGAATGCAGTTACTTTATTTTGTGGCTGTGTTGTTAATATATCTAATAATCTTCTATAATTATGAATCGCTCCTGGAGGTATGATTATGAATTTCTTAGCATTGTATGTGGCATAAAATTCAGAAAGTATTGCGGACCATACTCCATGTATTGTCATATACAAGTATCTGACATTTCTTGAATCTCCTGCTTTCAAATATGTTTTTAGTTCTGCACCAAGTTTTGTATCATCTAGCAGAGTTTGTTCCACTGCATCTTGATGTTCTTTTAATTGCTGTAATATTGCAACTTTCGCATCTTCATGATGTTCTTTTTTATCGTCAGGAAGGTGACACTCAGGAATAAATATATTGTGTAATAACCAATGTCCGGAAAATTTGTAAGGCATTATTTGTTCATTCATTTTTAACAAATCTTTGGCCTTCTTAAAGAAGTGTGTAAAATACCAATCTCGATCTTTTACTGATTCTATATCAATCTCTACGGAGAATGGCGCGTTTGGTTTTTTTGAATCTCCCGGAGGCATTAAGTCGGAATACTCTTCAAATAAACTAATTATCATTTCTGCAACTTTTTCTTCACAAACTTTTCTAAATCCTTCGAAAGTACCGACTTCTTTATCTATCATTTCTGAAACTTTTTTATTACCCAGACTATCTTTAAGTTCTTTAATACCTTTCTCCTTAAAGCCACTAAATCTTTCATCTATCTTTTCTTTAGAGTGTGTAACTAAGTCAAATTCTATTTCCTCAGCCATTGTTTCTAGAAATTTTGCTTCTTCTGGGAAAAATAGTGCACTGTGTTTGAGGTTTCTGAGTTTATCTGCGTCAAGAATATAATAATTTTCTAGATATGTCTTGTATGCTTCGAAATCTTCTCTATAATTTGCTGGCGTATAATTGTGCCATGTGAAGAATATATATGCTTGTCTTCCGTGAATAATTTTTCTATAATCGCCGATGCTCATTCTACTCATGTTAACACCTCAAAGACATTTGAATTATTATTAAATGTGTGCTCGGCAGTTACTTCCGTTAATCACCGCTTGCGCTCATCGGGTGTTCACAACCTCATTGCACACAAATAGTAGAATGAACTATGGTTTATAAAGTTTATAAGAAATGACTACTATTTTGTTTGAAGTTTACATAAACTATTTATATATCTATATATTATATTATCCTATGAAAAGTAATAATACCAAACTAGTATATTTCAGTATTCTTTTATTGTCATTGATTCTTTTAGCGGGTTGCAATACTACTCTTTCTCCAAATACTGGTCCTGACTCCTTACTCCCTGCAAAGTATGATCTTATAGGGTGTCAGAAGACTCCGTGGGCTGAATGGTTGGAGAATTCCGATATACAATTTATTAAGGCACCTACAGAACAAGAAGTATTGACAATGTTTTATAGTCAAGTGCATAACATTACATTAACCGATATCACAGTCCGGGCATCAGATGCTATCTGTAAAGCATGCAGTTGTAGTCGTGGTACCATCAATGCTTACGTGATGAGAAAAGATATAGGAATTATGGAAGATACTGGTTGGGTTGTATCACGTTATCAATAAATTTTTTAGGAAATTTTTATCCAAACATACTCACGTAATCTTTGCCGTATTGATCTTCTTCTTTACGTATCTTTGTTATAGCTTTTAAGAAATCGTCTTCACTTACTACGTCTCTATTTTCTCTGATTGCAAAGTATCCTGCTTCTGTAGCTACGGATCTGATTTCTGCACCAGATAAGTCTTGTGATAAGTCGTATATTTTTTCCATACTAAACTTCTTGTCTAGAGGCATAGTCTTCATATGTATCTTGTAAATTTGTTTAATACCGTCCTTGTCAGGATTTGGAACTTCAATTAATCTATCTAATCTTCCAGGTCTTAATATTGCTGGATCTAGAATATCTTTTCTATTTGTACATCCGATTATTTTAACATTATCTAATGATTTGAATCCATCAAGTTCTGCCAATAATTGCATGAATGTTCTTTGAACTTCTCTTTCACCAGAAGTTCCTAATTCTATTCTCTTAGCACACAATGCATCTAACTCGTCAATAAATACTATTGCTGGTGCCTTTGCTTTTGCTAATTGGAATATTTCTTTGATTAATTTTGCTCCATCACCAATGAATTTTTGAACTATTTCTGAACCTACAATTTCAATGAAAGTTGTGTCAGTGCTATTTGCTACTGCTTTCGCAAGTAATGTTTTACCTGTTCCTGGAGGACCAAATAATAGTATTCCTTTTGGAGGACTTATTCCTAGCTTTCTGAATAATTCAGGTTTCTTTAATGGAAGTTCCACTACTTCTTTTATCTCCTCAATTTGAGCAGTTAATCCACCAACTTCGCTCCATGTTGTCTTTGGTTTTTCGATTATTACAAATCTTTCAACATCAAAATTCTTAGAAACGTTAATCTTATCAATTATGTTTAGATTCTTTTGCTCTACAAGTACACTATCTCCCGGTTCTAATCCTTTCAAATTTGAGGATACTGTTACAAAGAATTTATTTCCATTTGGTATTTTAATTAATGCTCTATTATTTGGTAGAAGATCTGATACTTCTGCAACCATCAATGATGGCGCTCTCAATCTTTCGACTTCTTCTCTTAGAGAATTCATAGCTTCTTTTAAGATTCTATTCTCATCTTCTAATACATTATTGAATTGAGCTGAAGTGTATGAGTATTTTAGATTGTTACCATTACTAGCTGAACCATTCTCGCTTTTAGTCTTGGTCTTTGCCTCAGAATTATTGTCTGCCATTTCAAGAGAGAGGAATATGAAATTATTTATAAACTTTTGGTAGACATTTATAAATAATGCATAGGATGTGCTATTAGTATGAGAATCTGAAATCTAGTTTTTTATACTGTTTCTTACCGTTCTTAGATTATTTATGATGTCCTCGTTATTTTTTATGTACGCTCCGTACAATTCTTCTATCTGATTATAATGCTCCGTAATCTGCTTTGCATATTCGCTAATTCTATTACCTTCTCTTCTTATATTGTGAGCAAACCATATCAAAGAATTTCCATACTGGTCTACTTCTTCTATAATTTTATCTAATTCCTGTTCTACTTTTGTTTTTATATTTGGATTGAGACCTCTACTCATTAGAGTTACTTCGTGTATTTTCCAATCACTCTTCTCGACTAAATACAATTTCTTTAATTCTCTTAATCTGTCAATTGTACTAGTCAGCCATTCTGCTTCTTTCTGACCTTCAGATGGGCTAAGTCCTTCCTTAAAAGAATTCTTCATCATAAGCATCTTCTGTTCTATAATCCTATAAATATCTTCCATCTTACTATCTAGCATCATTTCTTTTTCAATAAATTCTATTTCGCTATTCATCTTTACTCCTTTCCTAATAAGTCTGCTGTACATGCGCCGACTATTGCTGCAAGCATTACTCCTGCCACCATCTTATATGATTCTTCAAATGAATGTCCGAATGTCGGATAGAATAAGTATAGAACTAATATTGACATAATTAGAGAACATATGTATAATATTCCTAATCTTAAAGGCATATATAATAATAATTTTGTATCTTGAACTTTTCTAAATCCTGTCGCATAAATAAATAATAGTCCCACTAAGAATGTTAATGGAAACATTATAGTTGCTCTAGTCATGGTTAAATTTTCAGAAATTTCTACACCATAAACAAAAGTATAATGTATAGCTAGACCGATGAATGAACCGATTAGTCCTTTTGTAACATCTTTTAATGTGACTTGTGCTAGAGGATGAGTGCCAACCTCTGCTTTGATTTCTTTTTCGATTTTCTCTAATTTGTCTATATCGCTCTCTTCTTTTTGTTCTATTCTTTTTTCTTCGCGTGATAAAGCATCTTCTTTCTGCTCTATTCTCTTCTCTTCATTTAATAATTGATTTTCTACGCTTAGTATTCTGTCTAATTTACCACTAACACTAGAATTATTTTTCTTTGGAGCAATTTTGCTCTTTTTACTCTTCAACGACTTTTTAGAAACTTTGCTCACCATACTCACAACTCGTTTGCTATATTTTTAAATGTTATGCTTATTTTTTGAACGCGATTTTTGTATTATAAACTTCTTATTCATATCATGCAATGCAACTATAAATAATGATTCGCTCCATCCTAGAGGATTGTTTGCATTATGTTTTGAAGAATTACTGAAATATAGTTCAGGGACACCTTGAGGCGTGGTTGCTTTCAATGCCATATCTATAAATTCTTTTGCTTTATATGTATC
>JANNSE010000067.1:0-1729 GCA_031402215.1 Candidatus Woesearchaeota archaeon
TAATTGGACTCAATATTCAGCGCAAAATGGTTATTTTATACTAGGTAACGCTACAGCTAATACTACAGGAGGATCAAATAATCATACACATGGAACAACTATAACAACATCTGCTTCCGTAGGTCAACTCGCAAGTCGTACAGAAGCTGTGCAGACAGCTGTAGGACAAGCTCCACACACTCACACAGGTTCTGGAACAACTTCACTAGATAATAATATTCCTCAATACATTGATATTGTTTTAGCAAAAGTAAATGTGAGTACAACTGTTCCTTTTGGTCAAGGATTTATTGGAATGTTTAATAGTAGTGTTGGTGACGGCTGGACTAATTTATCACAATCAGGTCAACCATTCTACCAAAAAATATTACGTGCAGCCGCTACATATAATGCAACAGGTGGAGGGTTAAATGTAAGCTCTCACATTAATCTTTCTATAACAACAGGAGCACCTTCTGCTACTGGAACTACTAGAATAGGTGCTGGAGCAAATTATGCTACAGCCGCTCACACTCACGATGTCACAGTATCATTTACAAATGCTTCAATAATTCCTCCGTACGTTACTGTAGTGTTTGGTTATGCTAATAGTACCCCGATTTATCCTCCGCTAATCGGTAAGTCTGATTGTTATAAACAAGGAAGTGGTTGGGTAAATTGTACGACTGTAAAGTTCGGTAATACTATGACTGCAATTAGAACTAATTGTACTACTCAAAATCCTGGAGGCAATGTTAGTAATGTTTCATATATTTTAAGAAATGTTGAACAGAACATAACTTATTTCGATGTTAGTACTAATACTAGTGTCGGAGGATACTGGACTTACAATTTATCCTCGCTTTCAAATTTAACCATAACAGATTCAGGAACATTCGAATTAAATATTACTTGTAGAGAAAATCCTGAATCAAATCAAACTTTTAATTGGACTGTTCCTTGGGGTAATTTATCTGTTAAGCTAATCAATCCTAACGTTTCAATAACTGTGACACAAAATAGATTCTTTAATTTCACAGTAAATTTAAGTTGTGTTGGTGGACAATGTGGTGATGTAAGAATAGTTTTAGATCCTGCAAATTCTTGGTGGGACAATGATTGGCCTTATAGAAAAGTAATAAATGTAACGAATAATTTGGCTACGATTATTAAACAAAATTATTCTGTTAATATCTCTTTGAATACTACCGGAAGTAATTTCTTAGCGAACGGAAGCGATGTTAGAATTGCATATTGGAATGGTACAGTTTGGAAAGAGTTAGATCGTATAAATGAAACCGCATTCAATAATTCAAATACGCAGATTTGGTTTAAGATTCAATCTAATATTTCAGCAAGCGGTTATGATGACAATTATTATGTATATTACGGTAATGCTAATGCCGGCACGCCTCCGAGTAACAAGAGTAATGTATATTTATGGTTTGATGATTTTAATAGAGCAAATATTGCAGATATAGCTACAGAAGCCGCTTACGATAAGGTAGGAGGCGCATTATGGAACATAACTAATAATATGCTAGTTCATAGTGGGGGAGCTACTGATCCGAGTAAATTAACTGTGGTTGCGTTAGGATCTGCTGTTAGCGATGTTGATATGCAAATGAAAGTAAATGTAACGACATGGGCTGGCGGTGCTGATACTTACAGATTCGGTTTCTCCCAGGATATCGACGGTGTTGGAGGAGCAGGAAGAGGTTATATTGCCGTACTAAGGAGTGCTTTGACT
>JANNSE010000068.1:0-2202 GCA_031402215.1 Candidatus Woesearchaeota archaeon
GTTTACCAATAGGACCAAAACACGAATTTTCAGTTCCGTTCACAATAGCTGAAAATGATGAATTCTCTAGAAGTTTTTTGAGAGGATACTTCGATACAGATGGTTGCTTATACGTAGAGAATAAGAGAGGTAAATCTTATCCTAGAATAGAGATGGTTTCTATCTCAGAGATATTTATTAAACAATTAAAAGAAATAATTCTGAGATTAGGTTTTAGAGTTACATATGAGAAAAGAGACAATCTTCCGCGTCATAACTTTGCTATTCACAAACTAGCTATTCGTGGTAATGAGATGACGAGAAAATGGTTTTCTGAAATAAAGTCTAACAATCCAAAACATATTAACAAGTTCAAGAAATTAAATCTTGAATAAAAAAAATGAGCCCGTCGAGATTCGAACTCGAGACCTCATGATATCTGTATGATCGTCCTCGATATACAGGACTGACACAATTATCAGTCATGCGCGCTACCAGGCTGCGCCACGGGCTCAATAAATATTTCTAGAGTGTTATACTCTGCAGTAAATGTGGTGTCTTGAAAAAATTACGCCCCTTGGCAGAATCCCACGCACCTTTTAAAAAAAGTTGCGTCAAAACTGAGGGTTTCGCTTTCGCTCAAGCCCTCGTCTTACGAGATTCCGACAAAAAGGTTCTACGCCCCCTGGCAGGATCGAACTGCCGACCTCAAGATTAACAGTCTCGCGCTCCACCACTAAGCTAAGGGGGCACACTCAGAGAATAAATAAATGATTTATAAATGTTTTTGCTCAGATAGCACCATTTTAGACAAATACAAAATCTATGAGGAAGTTCATCCGACACATTTTTAAACAATTATATTTAGGATGCATTGGGTGGTTTAAATTGTTTAGAAAAACATTACGTAAAACAGTTAACAGACTAAAGTCTAGAGGATTTATTTTAAGTATTGCAGTTATATTATTGAGTGTAATATTTATTCTTTCAGGTTGTACAAATACAACTGATAAAGACGGTGTTAAGACTGATACAAATACAGATAAATCTAATTTATCTCAATCAGCTTATCCTGAAAAACTTGATTGGTATATCCCAGATGGAGTACGTGCAGATCCAGAAGTTTTTGATATATTTACTTGGGCTAATGAAGGAAAACTTCCAAATATTAAGAGAATGATGGATGAAGGTTCTTACGGTTATTCTATCCCTGTTTATCCTTCTCATACACCAACAAATTTTGCAGCATTATTGACGGGAACATATCCCATGACTAATGGAATTGCTGATGGTCCTATGAGAGTTGAAGGACAAACACTTGCAAAACCTGCAGTTGCAGGATTTAGTTCTGCAGCAAGAAAAGTTCCAGCTATATGGAGTGAATTCGAAAAAGACGGTAAAAAAATAATTTTACTTTCTCTACCTGGTTCTACTGCTCCAGAATTAAAGAAGAATGCTGTAACTATCAGAGGAAGATGGGGTGGCTGGGGTGCAGACTTCCATTCAGTTGTCTTTGAAAAAAAATCATTAGAACAAAGAAAGAAATTAGCTAGAAATTCTAGATTATTCTTTTTAGGAATGGAATTAACACAATATATAGATTCTAAGAATAATACGTGGCCATCAAGTTTCAGAAATGTTGATGAAATATATATTCCAATGACTCTGAATGGTGCAACGATACACGCTAAATTACAAGGAATACAAGGAGAAGGTCCGACAAAATATGATACAATAGTATTCTCTAGAGATAAGCAACATATTGATGCATCATTGCAAGAAGGAGAATGGAGTGATTGGTTCCCAATAAACTTCACATGGAATAATAAGACTGTTGAATCACACGTAAAATATAATGTCATAATGGTTGGACCAGGAGACTTCTTCAGAGTAAGAGTATTAGTTGATAACATGAATACATTTATTGTTGATCCGGCTAATGCTGCTACAGAATTAGAACTGGACATAGGACCAATGGTTGACTTTGTAGATAATTTCCCGCCACAATTAGTATATTATCCAAATGATAAAGCAACATTCTTAGCAGAAATGCAACAATCATTTGAGTGGCATAAAAAAGCAATAGACGCAATTTACAGTAAATATAATCCGGACATATTTATCCACGATACTTACTCCCAAAATCAAATGTTAACAAGTAAATGGTGGACAGGATATGTTGATCCGAAGAGTAAGAGATACAACGATGTTACAGAAGAAGAA
>JANNSE010000069.1:0-17401 GCA_031402215.1 Candidatus Woesearchaeota archaeon
ATGAATTCCGTACACGTTTACACAAATTTGTGGAACGATCAAAAGAATCTCCTGATGAAATTAATATGAAGGCCTTTGAAGAAAAAGGAAAAGCAGGAGATACAATATTAAAACACCTCTATAAGATTACTAGAGAAACTCGATTATATATTGACTCATTTAGCAATCTAATAGAAGCATATCCAGAAATAAAAAAAGACCCTAAAGATAAAGAAAGAATAGAGAGACATGTTTTGGCATTGAAAAGTCAATACAATGCATTTATGGACTTCTTACCGAAGGAATTATCTCTTGCTGTAAAAGAATATTTAGAGAAGCCTCCAGAAAAAAGTTTCAAAGAGAGTATCTTAGAGCAAGCTGAAAAACGTAGAAATAGACAATCAGGAATTGATCAAGGAATTGATGTATTTAATCGTGTACAAGCCATAGGTGAAGCGGAAATATTCATACCTGTAGAAGAAGTAGTTTTGCGTAAGAGCCAGTTACGAACTAGATATAAGAAGGAAAGCATCGATGCTCTTGTTGAAGAAATAAAAGATTATGGACAAATAAAACCCGGACTAGTAAGAGAGGTTAGAAGAAGCGGAAAAAAGAAATACGAAATAATATACGGGCATACAAGATACAAAGCAGTGGTGCTTGCAGGACAGAAATATTACAAAGCATTTGTAAGAAATGGATTAACCGATTTAGAAATTTCATTATTACAATCGACCGAAGACTTATCAGAACACGATACTGCAGCAGAGCGAGCTAAAGTGTTGAATAAACAGTATAATTTAATGAAATTGAAAGCACAACATTCTGGGGAAGATTATAATAAAGATAGATTCTTACGAGAGTTCAAACATCTTGGAACAAAGAAGACATTGAAAGACGCTCTAGAATTTATGGAATTAGATGAGCACTTGAGAACGATGGTTCACAACAAGGTTGTAGGTTATGAGGCAGGTATAAAGATAGGTAAATTGTCTGAAGATGATAGATTAAACGTTCTATACAATGTGATGACTGCACAAATGAGTGGTACTACTCTAGATAAATACATAAAAAAAGTAAAAGATAATGCTCAATCCGGTCAAACGGCGTTGTTTGGGGACATTCCTAAGAGTTATTGTAAAATTTTAGGACAATTTGAAGATGTATCGATGTCCGCATTCCATTATGCAAAGCAATATTATGGAAATGGGCATGAACAGATAAGAGCGCGGATATTAAGACCTGAAGTGATAATACGTTACGCTCAAATATACAAATCAATACTAGGTTTAGAAAGAAAACTGCAGTATAAGAATGGTAACGGATTTTAATCTATACGTATAAAACCTATCTAAGAAAGCTCATTAATTTGTTCGAGAAGATATTAACTATATTCTCTTGCACAAGCTTCTTCTTTCAACAATAATCCCATGAATCGCTTACCATCAACAGAATATGTTTTGACAAGATATGTCTTATTGACTGTTTCTACTTCGACTTCTTTTGTAGATTCTAAACTATTCATGTAAGCTCTAACATCTTGTAATGAAATTATTTGAGTGCCATCTATAGCTATTATTCTATCGTTAGGAGTCATTCCTAGATTTCTAGTATTTCCAGTGTATACGTTCTTATCGACACCGATTACACTTACTCCACAAGGCACATATACTGCGTTGTATACAACCATACTGAATAACCATAAATATATTAATACGAATATCGGATTAAATATTACTGCTAAGAAGATTGTGCTTTTCTTTAATTTATGACGTTTCTTCTTTTCAGTAATGTGATAATGTATGTTGCTAATTAATGCACTGAATGCATAGAATAATATGAATGTCACCACAAAGAATAGATATATTGTTCCAGATGGTATTAATCTGTTTCTTAACACATACCAGAAGTATCCTGTGAATATTACCGTTAAAATTAGATTAATAATGAAATTTTTACCAGTCATAGTGTACATCTTGTAATGATGATTCTTTTTACGATAAGCGATTGTTCCGTATATGAATCCTACAACAATGAATGCAGCCATTACTCCAGCAAGAAGATATTTAGAAAGTAATAGGTCTTTAGATAATATCATAAATATGATTTTTAGGACTGCAAAAAGCATTACGCCCAACATGAAGAATATAGCGCTACCCTTTAATCCGTGAAAGATATTACTGAACAATTTCTTTAATTTACGTAAAACCATAATCACACCCTCACATAATGAATATCTCTTGTATGTTACTTACTATTTATAAATTTTTGCGTAGTAACATTACTTTTCTATGTCTTAGGGAATAATTGGTTTATCAAAAACTTTATTAAGACGTTTAGTTAGAGTATATTATGCGTAGAAGTTTCTTGAAATGGATATTATACCTGTCTATAGCGGGAGTATTATTTGCTGGATATCTTACTTTTAGTAAATTGATTAGGGGTGTGTGTTCTTTTGGGGAATCATGTCCTTTCTTATGGGGGCATGCGGTCTGTGTTTATGGTTTAATATTATTTTCTATAGTGCTAATTTCTACAATAACTTTATTGATTACGCCTTCTGACAAATTAGCTAAACCCTTATTGTTATTTACTTCTGTGTTGGGCGTATTATTTTCAGGTTATTATGCTTATCAAGAAGTATTTAATCCGATATGTGGAGATCTTTGCGTATATAAATTAGGATTACCGACATGTATATACGGATTTATAGTATTTGTTGCCGTATTGTTCTGCGTGATAAAAAGTAGAAAATAGATTGGATTAAGGGTTTATTGAATTAAATTTTACTTCTATTTTTGTTTACGAACACGTGACTGATAATTCATACCTTGTGCGATTTCACCGAAGTGTTTTTCTTGTGAACCCTTCAACATTGACTTGTATCCTGCTTCAATCGTTGGCTTTACGCTTGAAGACCAATCATTCATTTTTTTAGAAAGTTCTGCCATAATATAATTAAGAGATTCTACTTCCTTGTGTAAATAAGTATCATTTGCACCTTCCTTAATTGCTGCTACAACTTTATGTGCGTCTGGAATATCAATTATTACGTTGAACTTAAGAGAATCATCTGCATGAATGTTTGCATAAGGTCGAAGAATACCGTTAACTATCCCTGCAAGGTTTTCATCTTTTCCAGAACTACTTCCTCGTGGATCAATATTAAATACAAATCGCGCATCATATGCTCCTTTTCCTGGAGTAGAAATTATTTGTATCGGAGTTCCATAAACACTATTAATTCCCCTATCAGTATTATTACGCGCAGAGCGAACATTATGGTCAACTAAACCTCTTTCTAGTTCTGAAGCAAGAACACCTTCTAAAAAGCCAGGCTCGTAATAAGGTCTAAGAGCAGTCTCGCCTTTTGTTACGCGTACGTCTGGAAGTAAATCTAAAAATATTCTTCCCGCATTCTTAGAACGCGATTTATATGCTTCAGCCGCATCAAAATCATGATTCCAATTAGGATTATGCTGTTTATACGTTTCTCTTTCTTGGTGTAGTACTTGTTTAAGATAACCAACACTAGCTAAGGCCATTGCTCTATATTTAGCCCAATCTTTTGCTGCGTTAAATCCTGCAATTGCATCTCGTTTAATATCAGTATATACGGGAATTTTTTTGAGAGGAGATAAATCTCGAAATGTTGATTCATTCTGTGATTCATCATGTTGAAGCGATTTGTGAACATTTTTTGGAAAATCTCCCTTCTTTACCCATCCATGTTCTCCATTAGCTACTCTGATTTGAAAATAGCCAAAAGGATGAAAAAGTCCTGGCGCACTATTAAAAGAAGTTACGTTTGGAGTTCTATTATTCATATGAAGAAGACCGTCGCCGAATCCTGGAAATTTTTCTGCACCGTCTTTACTCTTTAGTGCATCGGCGGAAAAATTCAAATCCCATTGAACACTGTCAACAATATCACTTCCTGAAATAGGAGGATGTTCCGAAGTTCCTGAAACAATCATAGATTGATATACATAACTAGCATCTAATTCTGATAAGGAACGGGCAAAAGATTGTTGCATGACCCAAGAAACAACATCATAATTAAGAGGCTGCAAATATTTAAGACCAAAATCAGTATAGGCTTGAGCTTTATCTAAACCATTTTCTACGAGTTGATTTTTTACTTGTTTGATAATTTCGCTTCTTTTACTTTGATGAGGCATATGAGAATAAGATTGGACTAAAATATAAATGTTTTCATTTTCGAGTGAAGACCTTGTTGGTTGTTTGAGAGCGCACACTTTCTAACAAAGAATTAACTCAATAACTCTTTCCAAAATACTTTTTATCCTTTTGCTGTTTTCCAGAATGTTTCGAAGTATTTATTGAATGAATGATTTGCTTCTTTGCTCTGTATTAGAAATGCTATTGGTGATTCTGTCCATAGAACTATTATAACTTTGTCCTTGTATAACACTATTTGCATCAATTGACTTAATTCTTTAGAGAGTTTTTTTATTGTAGAATATCCTGCAGTGGTTTTTTCTAATATTACGTCGTGATTCACAAGCATTTGAAGTTTTATCTTCTTTTCTGTTCTTCTCTTATGATGTTTGTAGAAGAAGGGTCTAAGCCCAGGAATATCGTTGTATGTGGCACCAATAACTCTGTACGTTTCTCCAGATTTTAATTCATCCAACATATCTCTAAATGCATTTGTTACTGCTTTAAATCCTTGTAGAATACTGGCATTATTTTCGTGATGCTGATTTTGTTGTACTAGTAATTGTGCAATCAGTTTTTGTGCTTCTAACTTCTTTTCTTGAAGCATCGCTTCTTTATCTTCGATATAATGTAATATTTGTTTTGGATTTGATGCATTATAGTGTGTTATTTGTCCTTTGACAACTTTTCCTATAAGTCCCTTTACTTCTAATTTATCGAGTATTTTATAGACTTTAGATGCTGAAACGCCTGATTCTTTGGCAATCGGTCCTGTTGTTGTTTGACCTATTTTTGCTAAAGCTAGATATACTTTAGATTCTCCAGGAGTTAAACCTATTTCATGAAGTACGGATTCGTTCATGATTACGTTGATACTTATGATCTAATAAATCTTTCTATTTAAGACCCCTCTAGGGGGAGGCAAGATATATAAAGGCGATAGATACTACTATGTGATAATGAATTATGAATTAACAGGTGATACAAAATGAACTATGTGAAATATACATTATTTGTAATGGTACTGATTGGATTGGTATTCGCTATGACTGCGTGCACTACACAGTCCTCTCCAACAGCTCGTGTGATTGAGAATATAAATGATACGGAAAACGTCAAAGTTCGTATAGGTAATCTTCCGGTAGTCCACGGTTTACCATTATATGTTGCGATAGAAAAAGGATATTTTGCTGAAGAAAATATTCAGGTTGAATTTATTAAATTCGAGGCTCCTAATCAAATAATTGACGCATTGATGAACAATCAAATAGATATAGGTCCAACAAGTTTGGCATTAGGGATAAGTGCTATAGCTGATAATAAAAATCCTGGAAAAATAAAAATTTATGCTGTTTCTGGAGGAACAATGGATAAACCTACTGACAGTATAATTACGTTGCCACAGAGTAACATAAAAAAGATAGAAGACCTTAAAGGAAAAAAATTAGGTATATTGGCAGGAACAATACAGTGGCGTACTATCACTAGATATGTGCTGGAAGAACATGGGCTTGATATGGATAAAGATGTAACTATAATTGAACTTGCACCAGCCCTACAAATTCCAGCATTAGCATCAGGGCAGATTGATGCAATGTTAGCATTAGAACCGATACCGACAATTGCTGTATCTCAAGGAATAGCAAAGATTGCTATTTTGGCGCCAGCAGAACAGGCTATTGCAGAACCATTTTATGGTGGAGCAGGAGTTATATCAACAACGTTTGCAAGAGATAATCCTGAAACAGCCCGGAAAGTCCTGAACATTCTAAATAGAGCGATGGATGAAATCAACAATAATCCTGATGAATACAGAAAATATCTAATAGGATATACTCCTCTTAATGAAAACATAACTGCCAAAGCACCCCTTCCGATATTCAAGAACGTAGAAGATCTTAGTGATGAAGATTTGAAATCCATACAAATTTTCTTGGATCTATTTGAAAAATACGGGGTTGTAAACGATAAATTAGATTTTGAGAAAATTATGTATAAACCTTGAATTTGATGTTGGGGATTAAAATGAAGAGGGGATTTCATACTTTTATAGGAATAGTGATATGTTTGCTTTTTTGGCAAACCATCTCTAGCTTGGGTATTATTGATAAGTTTTTTCTCCCTAGCCCCTATGAAACTTTCTCCACATTGATTAAAATGTTGTGGAGTGGAAAAGTTATTGTGAGTATTTTATCGACTTTATACAAACTAATTGCCTCATTCCTGATAGCTCTTGTAATAGGAGTACCTTTAGGTTTAATCATAGGATCGTCAAAGATAGTCTACGATGCTATTGAGGCACCGATAGATTTTGTCAGATCCGTTCCTATAACTGCTCTTTTTCCATTATTTTTATTAATATTTGGAGTCGGTGATGAATCTAAGATTGCCGCCGCCGCATTTTCATCGGCTATACTTATAATGTTCAACACAGCACATGGTATGAAACATGTAAATCGTTCACGCGTTATGGCTGCAAAAATACTTGGCGCAAGAGGTTTCAAACTCTTCAAAACTGTGTATTTTTGGGAATGTCTTCCTAATATATTTGTTGGTATAAGAACAGCCGCAAGTATGTCGCTCGTTGTAATAATTGTTGCAGAGATGTTTGTTGGATCAGCAGCAGGTATTGGACGAGAAATAATTGCTTATCAATATACTTATAGTATTCCTGAAATGTACGCTATGATATTAATTTCAGGAATTATAGGATATCTCTTGAATTATGTTTTTATAATTAATGAAAAAAGAATTATTCATTGGAGCGGATATAAATGACACTTACCATAAAAAATCTTAGTGTAAAATTAGGAAAAGAAAAAAATACTCGGACAATCCTAAAACATATTTCATTAGAATTTAAGGAAAATGAATTTATAAGTATAGTCGGGCCATCGGGATGTGGAAAAACCACATTACTTAATGCCATAGCAGGTCTTGTACCTTATACTGGAACTATATCTTTAAATGGAAAAATAACTTTAAAGGATGGAAAATATTCAAATAAAAAAATAGGATATGTTTTTCAGCATCAAAATCTTTTTCCATGGCGTACAGTATCGCAAAATGTTGCCTATGGTTTAGAGCTAAAAAATGTGGATAAAAATACTATTGCTAAAAAAGTTAAGAAATATGTTAGTCTTGTAGGATTAACGCCTTATAAAGATTACTATCCTTATCAACTCTCGGGGGGTATGCAACAACGTGTGGCTATCGCAAGAACACTAATTACTAATCCCGACATTGTGCTAATGGATGAACCTTTCGCCTCTCTTGATCACGATACGCGTTCAGAAATGCAGAAATTTTTATTGTCTCTATGGGAAAAATACCGGAAAACGATAATATTTGTAACACATAATATTGACGAAGGAATACTTTTGGCAGACAGGGTCGTAGTTCTTAAAAAAACTCCTGCAGAGATTAAAAAAGAAATTAGTGTGAATTTACCAAGGCCGCGTCACATTGAAGCAATAAATGCTGATGCATTTAATGAACTTAAAAGAAAATGCACAATATAGTGTATTGGAGAATAAAATGAACAAATATCGAGAAACAATTCGAAGTATAAAAGAGAGATATGTTAATTGGAAAAAGGTCATAGAATCAGATTATGATTTGTTAGGTTTAGCTGACGATGTTTTTGTATCGCCAGTTAAATATTATTTTAGTCCTGAGGGATTTGGCCTAATTTTATCCGAGGATATATTGATAGTTTCCGGAAAAAACAAGGATGCAGTTCGAAGAGAAGTTATAAGATTAGAGAAGAAGATAATTCGTTGTTCTGTCTGATAAGTTGGAACTCAATAACTCTTCCCGAAATAGAATAATTTTGCAGATCTGCCACAATTAACACATTTATGTTCTTCAGTCTTAACGTTTAATGGAGTATTAAGTGATTTGGCTCCTGTTTTTTCTTTGATTGATTCTTCACATGCTTTTTCGTTACAGAATGGTACGCATACGAGTTTTTTATCTTCGACAATTCTTTGCATGTCATCAATACTATTACATGGAACTATTGCTTCCTTTAACATTTTACGAGAATTCTCTAACATATGATTGTGTATTTCTTCTAATGAATGTTTGACTTTATTGACAATAGTGTGTGTGTCTCCACTCAAAGTCTCTTTAGTATTGTTGTACCTAAATGCAATCTTCACTGTTTTAGCATCTAAATCTTTAGGACCTAATTCTATTCTAATAGGAACTCCTTTCATTTCCCACTTATTGAATTTCCATCCAGGTCTATAATCGCTATCGTCTACAAATGTGCGAATGTTATGTTTCAATAATTCTTCTTTTAATTCTGAACATTTAGCTAAAACTTTATCTTTACTATCTTCGAATATGATTGGAATTATTACGACTTGTATTGGTGCAACTCTTGGAGGCATAACAACGCCTTTGTCATCTCCATGAATTCCTAACATGATTCCAATACTTCTAGTACTTATTCCCCAAGAATTTTGCCATGCATATTCTTTCTCTCCGTTTTTGTTCAAAAAAGATATATCGAATGCTTTCGAAAAGTTTTGTCCTAGTAAATGTGATGTAGCAATCTGTATTGCTTTTCCATTCGGGAAAAATGTTTCTACGCTTGTAGTGTATACTGCACCAGCAAATTTCTCATTCTCTGATTTTATTCCTTTTAATGCTGCGACAGCGTATAATTCTTCCATAACTCTTGCGTATATGTCTAAGATTTGTAGAACCTCTGTTTCGGCTTCTTCTTTAGTTGCAAATACGGTGTGTCCTTCTTGCCATAAGAATTCCCTAGTTCTTAAGAATGGGACAGGATGTTTGAATTCCCATCTAACAATATTACACCATTGATTAAGTCTTAATGGTAAATCTCTCCAAGATCTAATCCATTTTTTATAAGAATCATACATTATTGTTTCTGAAGTTGGTCTAATAGCAAGTCTTTCCGGAAGTACTGAATCTCCTCCTTGTGTGACCCATGCAACTTCAGGAGTAAAACCTTCAACATGATCTTTCTCTTTAGTAAAAAGATTCTCAGGAATTAACATAGGGAAGTATGCATTCTCTACGCCCAATTTTTTAATTTCTTTATTAAAGAATTCTTGAACGCTTTCCCAAATACTATAAGCATATGGTCTAATAATCATACATCCAGATACTGGGCCGTATTCAATTAATTCTGATTTTAATATAATTTGAGTATACCACTCAGAAAAATCTTCTGATTTCTTTACTGTAATACCTATGTCTTTTGTTTCTTCGGATTTATTCTGCACTTTATTATCGGCCATAATGAGTGTGATTTAAGGATATTTAAAAGTTTTACTTAAATAGTTTTAAGTCACATCCGGAATCAAGTTATACAAATATATATTTTCGCATACAACAAAGTATTTATACTGCCGGCATGAAAAAGACTGAAATGTTCATTTTTCGATATGGTGGCGGGTTGCGTGAAAGACTATCCTTGGATGAGAATTCTTATAATACTAAATTAATAAATGCGAAGGGTGGACTTAATTCAATAATAAAAGAATCAAAACCTATGATTGGACAAAACGTTGTAGCAGTATTCGACGGTACACATGATGAAAGAGTAAAATCGCCTATTGGTGGAGATATGGTTAATAGTACATTCAGATATGGAATATTGATGGGCATAACTCGCTCAAGTGTGGCTGCAGATTCTATAATCCTCTTCGAGGATCCTGTTGATGGTAAAAAAATATTGACGCCAATAAAAACAGCATCACTTATAGAGATGGTATCTGCGTATGATTTGACATATCCTGTGAAAGTTGATGATCCTGAAGCTTCACAATTCTTTTTTAGTTTCTTTTACCATAGGCGTGGAGAGAAAGGATTCTTGCATTCTAACCCCTTAGGAGCGTTTGTTGATGGAAGATCGCAAGTTATACGTCCTGGAAGTGAATGTAAGCAGGCATACTTCCAAAAATTTCAATCAACATCTTTTGGATCGGTTTATTCTGAAGGAGATCCAGAACGATCCTCGGCCGAATATGAGCGTAGACTTAGACAAGGAAATCTCGCGTCACAAAAAACATACTTGATACGATGCGGTCATAATTCAAAATAGTTCTTTGAAATTTCGTAACACTTAAATATTAAATCGATTCGCTCATGTTATGACAAATCCGTGGCACGACGTTAATATAGGAAAAGAAACTCCTGAAGAGATACACGCTATAATCGAGATTCCGAAAAATTCTACATTAAAATACGAATTAGATAAAGAAACAGGTTTAATGAAGCTTGATAGAGTATTATATAGTGCGGTACACTATCCAGGTGATTACGGTTTTATTCCACAAACATATTGGGATGACAATGATCCATTAGACATAATTGTATTATCATCATTCCCTGTGTATCCTAGAACTATTGTGAAAGTTAGACCGATTGCTGTGTTGCAAATGATTGATGATGAAGAGAACGATGCAAAAATAATTGCAGTTTATGTCGGTGATCCAAGATATGATAGTTATAGGGATATGACTGATATTCCTCCACACACGTTACTCGAATTAAGACATTTCTTTGAAACATACAAGCAATTACAGAATAGAAAAGTCAAGGTTTTATCCGTACAACACGCATCTACTGCACGTAAATATATATTGGATGCGATGAAGAAATATAAGACGAAGTTTGCGAAGAAAAAGAAGTGAATTAATTATTTTTTTCTAGAGTAAATGTTATAGGTGTTCCTTTTTCAGGATCAAAATCTATTTCTGGGAATATGAATTCTTTGATAGCGATAGTTTCATATTCTTTTGTGAGTTCTTCATCTAAAGGAATTATAGTCGCATCAGGGAATATGTTACCAGTATATGTTCCGTGTAACATAGACGTTTTAGGAATACTTTTACAGATTTCCGGATTAGGCTTTTTGTATTTTATCTCGAATTCTCCGTCTAACTGATATATTGTGTTATTTGCGCCTTCCTTTATCGGATACTCGAATAATAGTATTGATGCTGATATTGTATTATCTATGCTTTCGTGTGATGCTATTCCCTTTACTTCTTTTTGTACGTTATCTCTTGTAATTGTTCCCTCAACACGGAATCTGTCTTCTAGAATAGTATCGTATACTCTTAACTCTCCGCCCATAAACTTGTTCGTATTTGTGTATTGTCCTATTGAGATATATTTTTCTTCAGGCATATATTTGTGATTATATTGTAGATTATAAATATTCTCATTAGTAACCTTTTTATAGTAGTAATGAATTTGTCAGCTTGGTGGTTTTATGGTCTACAAATACAATGGAATAAGAAATTTAATTTTACCAGAATTTCCTCATATAACTATGGGTGCTATTACAAGGGATAATGAAGAGCGAGCGATAAATGCTATGAAACTTTTCCTTGATACTGATGTTATTGCAATATATCGTGAATCAGATAATCAACATAGAGATATGGTGCATGATACTTACGAGAATTGTACTTTTGCTAGAGGTTATTTACTGCAACCTAAGCCCAAACAATTTCTTTTGAAAAATTCAGCATCAGTAACTGTACTAAATTTAGAAGACATATTTGACTTAATACCTCGTAAAAATTTAAAAGATAAGAATGATGGAAAATTCAAATTATTTACTTTTTATTCTATAGATCCTACTAAACCTAGTGATGAGTATAATATAATGGATGTAGATCCTGTCAGAGCATTTGCTTCTAGAGATACTACTAAAGAAGATCCGCTATATTTATCGAGAGTGCAAGAATTGTATCCTGGAATGCAATTTAATTTTATGCGCAACATTTAATACTAACAAAATGTCAACCAACAAAAAGCGAGAATATTCATTCAATGGAACATTCGACTATAGTTCTGTTCCTGGTAGTGCTGATGTTAGCGGAAATATTTCTCCTAAAAGGAATGGTTTCTTTAAAGGATCGCTTGTAGACGGTAAAGATAGATACGATATTGTTGGTCACTTAAATAAAACTAAAGATATTGCGCACATGTTATTTGTTGTAACGCCTATTAAAGGTGTTAATCAGCATTGTATATATAGTGTGTCCAATCCTAATGCTCCTAATTTTGAAGGAGAATATATTGGAGGATGGTATTTAACATTCGAAGAATTAACTCCTCAAATAGTTCAAGATTATCATTCGCTTCTCAAATATGCTAGTAGAGCAGGAAGCATAGATGGATGCGTGTCGTTGAACTTGAATTTAGATACTATTGATAGTAAAGTTGCGAAACGAGCGTGATTAGAGAGGATAAAATGTTACCAAAAAACGATTTAACAAATGTTATTGGGTGGCCAAGAGTAAGTACTCACACTCTAAGTCTAGAATCAATGAGCGAAGAGGCAACATTGAGATTTGAGAACTATTTAGGAACTGATGATGTGGATGCATTAATATTAGGATATGTTGTTGTACCTAAGAAACATACTACTGAAATCCAAAATACTGTAAGAGAGTTTGCATCAATGGCTTTCGGCGAAGATACTAAATTTGAACTCCATACAATACATCCATGCGATTCATATCCACAACATCTTAAGTCAAACCTTAATCATTTAAGGAGAGATGCTAATTACTTGTATTGTCTGATATATTTGCCTCCTTTTCCTCCTGAAAAAAAGTAAATAATCATTTGATAAAATCATAGGCAAAGCATTACCTTTTTAAATGGATAAATGTTTCCTTTTATTACAAACGTCGCTTGTCGACGAGATTTGCTTTTAATCAAGCAAGTCACACACAAAGGCCTGAAAAGGGCGTCCCGAAACCAGGGTGGTTCTAGAGGATGTTCACGGAGAGGCTCAATTATTGCGTTGGTAGATGCGAATTAACTTTTGCAAACCACAATGCACATGCAATAATATGATTGTAAGACAGAAGATATAATAATCTAAGTTATATCGACTGCAAAAAACTATTATAATATAAAATGGCAAAAATACATCAACCAAGACATGGAAGCATGCAGTATTGGCCTAGAGTAAAGGCTAAGAGACAATATGCTAAGATTAGATCATGGACGACAAAATCTAAAGATCCATTATTAGGATTCATGGGTTACAAGGTCGGTATGACTCATGTAATGGCAATTGATACAAGAAAAACTTCTATTACAAAAGGCGAGGAGATATTCATTCCAGTAACTGTTATTGAATGCCCGCCATTAAAGATTGCAGGTATAAGAGTATACAAGCAAGCATACAGAGGCAAACAAGCTGCAACAGAATTATTATTCAAAGTTGACAAGGATATGTTAAGAAAAATAACACATCAAAAAGTTCCAAAAGATCATTCTGAATTAGACAAATTAAATGCTCACGATTACACAGACGCAAGAGTTCTAGTATATACTCAACCAAGAGTTACTGGCTTAGGAAAGAAGAGACCAGAATTATTCGAAGTTGCATTAAACGGTACTGTTGCAGATAAAATTAAATTTGTAAAAGATCATCAAGACAAAGATTTACCATTCAACACATTCTTCAAAGAAGGCGAATTTGTAGACATACACGCTGTAACAATAGGAAAAGGTTTACAGGGTCCAGTAAAGAGATTCGGTGTAACATTCAAGAATCACAAGACTGAGAAGGGTGTAAGAAGAGTTGGAACATTAGGAGGATGGAGCGGACAAGGACATTTCTTGTACAGAGTAGCACATCCAGGTCAAACAGGATACCACTTAAGAACTGAATTCAATAAACAATTAGTAAAGATAGGATTAAAGCCAGAAGATGTAAATCCTCGAGGCGGCTGGCCACAATATGGTTTAGTTAAGACTGCATACGTATTAGTTAAAGGAAGTATTGCAGGTCCACAAAAGAGAGCAATCATAATGACTAAACCAATGAGAATCAGACCAGCAGAAACAGTTCCTACAATAACTGAAGTAAGTCTTAATCCAAAATAAATAAAAAATAACGATCAAAATGAAAATACCAGTATTAGACAAAACGGCAAAAGAAGTAAGCAAGAAAGACTTACCAGTCCAATTTAATGAAGCTATTAGACAGGACTTAATTACTAGAGCAGTTTTGACTGTACAAGCAAATTCAAGACAACCATACGGTTCAGATCCAAATGCTGGAATGATGGTTTCTGCAAAATTATCCAGAAGAAGAAGAGATTACAAGGGAGCATATGGTATTGGTATTGCAAGATCACCAAGAAAAATAATGTCCCATAGAGGAACAAGATTCAACTGGGTTGGAGCATTAGCACCTAACACAGTCGGTGGTAGAAGAGCACACGGACCAAAAGCAGACAGAATTTGGGACAAGAAATTAAATACAAAAGAAAGAAGATTCGCATTAAGATCAGCACTTGCAGCAACAATGCACAAAGACATTGTAAAAGCAAGAGGACATATATTACCAAAAGAATTCCCATTCCTATTATCTAATGATGTAGAAAACATCAAGAAGACTAAAGATGTATTAGAATTATTAATTGCTTTAGGATTCAAAGAAGAATTAGATAGAACAAAAGATAAAATACATAGAGCAGGTAAGGGTAAGAATAGAGGAAGACCTTACAAAGTTAAAAAATCCGTTTTATTCGTTGTAAGCAAAAAGTGCGACTTAAATAAAGCAGCAGAAAATGTTAGCGGTGTAGAAATTGTAACTCCAGAGCATTTGAATGCAGAATTATTAGCACCAGGATGCGCAATAGGAAGATTGACTTTATACACTGAAGGAGCAATTGACTTAATTGCAAAGAAATTTTTGTAAATAATAAAAGGTAATTATCATGCAAATCATACAAAATCCATTATCAACTGAAAAATCCATTAAGTTAATGGAATCAGAGAATAAATTAATCTTTGCAGTTGATAAAAAGGCAACAAAAGAAACAATAAAGAAAGAGATAGAATCATTTTTCAAGGTAAAAGTTGTTAGTGTAACTACAAGAATCGGACCAGATGCAAAGAAGAGAGCATACGTAAGATTCAGTAATGAAACACCAGCAATTGATATCGCAACAAGATTAGGATTAATATAAGGTATTTCAAATGGGTAAGAATTTAACACAACAGGCACGAGGAAGAGGAGGCCCTAGCTTTACAGCTCCAAGTTTCAGATACTTAGGAGAAGCAAGAGTAAAGCACGGCGTAACTAGTGCAGAAATACTTGATGTTGTAAAATGCCAAGGACACTTAGCACCATTATTAAGCGTAAAGTATAACGATGGAACAACAGGTTTAATGATTGCACCAGAAGGAGTAAGAACTGGTCAAGTATTACAAGTTGGAGAAGGTGCAGACGTAGTATTAGGAAATACATTACACTTAAAAGATGTTCCAGAAGGAACAACTGTATTCAATATTGAAGGAATGCCTGGAGACGGTGGAAAGTACTGTAGAACTTCAGGAACATTCGGTAAAATAGTTTCAAAGACAGAAAAAGCAGTTTCAATCTTATTACCGTCTAAGAGAATTAAGGAATTCCATCTAAGCTGTAGAGCAACACTAGGAATAGTTTCAGCTGCAGGTAGAAAGGATAAACCATTCTTGAAAGCAGGTACAATGGCATTCTACAGAAATGCAAGAAAGAAGAGATTCCCACAAATGTCAGGATCAGCACAAAACGCAGTTGACCATCCATTCGGTAACAAGAGAAGTTCAAGAAAGAGTAAGGCAAGACCAGCTCCACAGAACGCTCCACCGGGTAGAAATGTTGGTTACATCAGACCAAAGAGAACAGGCCAGTCAAAGACTAAAGCAATTGTTAGAGAGGGCCCAAGAAGGTAATTTTTTTAATTTAATTATTAATTAATCGAGAGATCAAAATGGCAAAAAAAATTTGGAATTACAGAGGAAAAGTCCTTGAAGACTTACAACAAATGTCCCTATCAGAATTAGCAGATATATTACCATCAAGACAACGAAGAACTATAAAGCGTGGACTTGACGACGGTAAGAAAAAGATAATGCAAAAATTAGCTAAGAAAGATAGTATTGAGACACATGTAAGAGACATGATTGTATTGCCTCAATTCGTCGGTAAAACAATTAAGATTCATAATGGTAAAGAATTCGTACCAGTAATAATACAAGAAGATATGATTGGATGCTTCTTTGGAGAATTATCTCAAACAAGAAGAAGAGTACAACACAATTCACCAGGAGTAGGCGCAACTAAATCATCTAGTGCACCAGCAAAGTAAATTAAAATCATGTGAAAAAATGGCACAACACAATTACGGATACCAAAAAAGCGAAGACAACACTGTCAAAGCAGTAGGTAGAAATCTAGCTGTTTCACCAAAGCAAGGCACAGAAATATGCAAGTACGTACGTGGTAGACCATTAGGACAAGCAAAAATGCTTTTAGAACAATCAATCAATATGGTTAGAGCAGTTCCATTCACAAGATTCACAAATGGTTTAGGTCATAAGCCAGGAATGAGTGCAGGAAGATTCCATCCAAAAGCATGTCAATTAATATTAAATGTAATAAAATCAGCAGAAGCAAATGCAAAGAATAAAGGATACAACAGCTCAGATATGAAAGTTGTACACATTGCAATGCAAATAGGTCCAAAAAATAATCATGCTGGACGACAAAAAAGAAGTATATTCAAAAATTCACACATTGAAGTTGTACTTCAAGAGATAAAAGGATTTTCAGGAAAGAAGAAAGCAGACAAAGTTGCTAAAGCTGAAAAGACTAGTGAAAAATCAGAAAAATCACACAAGAAAGCAGTTGTGAAAAAAGAAGAATAAAAATATAATCAAACAGAAGGATAAAAAATGATTGAGAGAAAATTCGTTGCAGAAAACTTAAAAGAATTCCAAATTGAGGAATACTTACGAAGTGTATTAGGAAAAGCAGGATTAAGCTACATCAAAATGCAAAGAACACCATTAGGTGAAAAGATATTAATCTGTTCAAGCAGACCAGGATTAATTGTCGGTAAATCAGGATCAAACATTACAAAATTAACTAAAGAGTTAAAAGAAAGATTTAACTTAGAGAATCCACAAATCGAATTATTAGAAGAAGAGAGTCCAATGACTGATGCAAATATTGTTGCTGAAGGAATTGCAAACTCCTTAGAAAGATTCGGTACAGCAAGATTCAAAGGAATCGGTCACAAAGCAATAACAGATGTTATGAGTGCTGGTGCTCGTGGTGTTGAAATATTAATTTCAGGTAAGATTCCGTCAAGTAGAGCAAAGAAGTGGAGATTCTACTTAGGATACTTAAAAAAATCAGGAGACATTGCAGTATCAGGTGTTGATACAGCTT
>JANNSE010000070.1:0-8402 GCA_031402215.1 Candidatus Woesearchaeota archaeon
CCAAACTGCTGATTTTCTAGCATTGGCAGGATAAAGCTGTAGCGGGTGGCTGTTTACTGGTTACAGGTTCTCCGGTATTAGATCGCAAAAAAACAACATATTCCGTTTATTCATTTCGAACATGGCACAATGCACTCTCCTATAAAGAATCCTTTGTTTAGATTTGGAGGAGTAATATATGATCATACAATCGGTAGAAGCATTATTAAAAAGAGCAATAAATTGGTCGGAATAAGTCATGCATCTGAAGAATTTGTTAAGCACTTATATCCTAAAGCTAAGACTGTTTGCATATATAACAGTATCAACACTAAGTCTTTCTCAAAAAGCACTCATAACGAACAGCAAAAATTAAAGAAAAGATTAGGGATAAAAAATGAGAGAATTATTGTTTTTGTTGGTAGATTAATATTTGCAAAAGGAGCTCAAGATTTATTAGAAGCAGTAAAATCAATCAATGACACGGACAAAAAAGAGAAAATAAAAGTCATAATTATAGGTAACGGAAATTATCTTAGTGAGTTGAAAAAAAATTATCCTTGGGCAACATACGTAGGTCAAAAAGAACCTAGCGAAATAATAGAATATCTAAGTATCGCAGACATATTCGTGAATCCGTCGTATGCTGAAGGTTTACCGACATCGGTGTTAGAAGCAGGAGCCATTGGTGTTCCAATAATTGCCACGGATGTAGGTGGAACGAAAGAAATTATAGATGACGGAGAGAATGGATTCTTAATACAACCTAAAGATATCAATGAATTAAGAGGAAAAATAGGTGAATTACTTTACAACGATAAACTTAGAAAGAGATTCGCCGAAGCTATATGCAAAAAAATCACTAAAGAATTTGATTGGAGTGTTTCAAGGAAAAAATTCGAAAAGGTGTTGAAATGAAAAAGAAAATATTTTTCTTGATTAACTCTCTTGAAATGGGTGGTGCAGAAAGAGTTTTGAGCGAAATAACACCAGAACTATCAAAAAAATACGATATAACCATATATACATTAAAAGAATCTAAATCGTTCTATAATCTAGATGTAAAAACCATATCTTTAACTAAAGCCAGAACTAATTTGGCGATGTTAATATCAATCCCTATAGTAATCAAAAGATTCAAAAAAATAATAAGGGAAAATCAACCACATAGAGTGTTAAGCTTCTTAGAATTAAGCAATTTCGTGAATATACTGTGTCACGATAAAGCCATAATATCTTTTAGAACATCATTTCACTTTTTTAAAGGAATAAAGGGATCTATATATAAGTATTACATAAAAAAACTATATCCTAAATCAGAATTAATAATAGTAAACTCTCAAGAAAATAAAGAAGATATAACGAGAAAAATTCCAGTCAATCCAAAAAAAGTTATAGTCATATACAATCCAATAAACATACAAAAAATTAAAGAATTAAAAAAAGAGAAGACTACAAAATCATTTGATACATTTATAACACAAAAGAAAATAATAATTACAGTCGGCAGATTAATGCCTGAAAAACATCAGGACAGAATAATCGACGCATTCAAAGTAGTATTAAAAAAAGACCCGTCATATGCTCTGATTATTTTAGGAGACGGACCGCTAAAGAAAAAAATAGAAAAGGAAATTGTTGATACTAATATGACACAATCAATAAAAATAATTTCTGGAGAAAATAATGTTTTCAAATATTTAAATCATGCAAAATACTTTGTTTATGCTTCCGAAGCTGAGGGATTTCCAAATGTACTGTTAGAAGCTATGGCAATAAACATACCAATAATAACTACAGATTTTAAGACCGGAGCAAGAGAACTAATAGACCCAGCACTATCATTTGATAAAAAGATTAAATACCCTTATTACGGACCAAATGGGGCAATAATATCATTAGAAGAATTTGAAGAAAAGTTTTTAAATGTATTAGGGAACGAAAAGTTACGACAGAAGAGAATAGGACTATCACGATTTGAAAAAAATTCAGTTCTAAAAGATTGGAGCAAGATACTGTAGTGACAGTACAAAAACAAAATGTGCGGAATTAATGGATTTAATTGGGGAAATGAAGCGCTGATTAGTTCTATGAATAAAATCATTAAGCACAGAGGCCCGGATGATGAAGGATTTTTTGTTAATAACAGTGTTAGTATATCTCAAGTTAGATTGTCCATTATTGACATAACGCCAGCAGGTCATAATCCTATGTTTTATGACAAAAAACATGGTGCTTTTTCCGAGAAACACAACCCAGAATTTATGAAAAAGACTGAATTGGGAATAGTGTTTAATGGCGAAATATATAATTACCAAGAAATAAAGAATGAATTACTTATCAAAGGATATAACTTTTCCACAAAATGCGATACTGAAGTAATACTTGCAAGTTATTTAGAGTGGGGATTTGATTGCGTCAAAAGATTTAATGGAATGTGGGCATTCAGCATATATGATCAAAGAAAAAAAATATTATTTTGTTCTAGAGATAGATTAGGTGTGAAGCCATTCTATTACTATTACAAGGACGAAAAATTCATATTTAGTTCTGAACTTAAAGGAATATTAGCACATCAAAATCTAAAAATCAATACTCTAAAGAACATCAATAAAGATGCTGTTAAATTCTACTTCGCAACAGGTTTTGTACCATCACCATATAGTATATACAATGACATATACAAATTGGAAGGAAGTCAATCTTTAATATTTGATTTAGTCTCCAAAAAAATAAAGAAAAAATGGAAATATTATGAGATACCAACATATCATCCTTTATACGACAAGAAAAAACTCATAGCAGAGGGGCGCGAGATACTACGCGATGCAACAAGACTGCGTATGATTGCCGATGTTCCTGTCGGAGCATTTCTATCTGGAGGACTAGATAGTTCTACAGTTGTTGGAGTAATGAAAGATTTTACTGAATTACACAAACTACACACATTTTCTATAGGGTTTGAAGGAAAATATGATGAAACAAAATATATTGACATTGTAAAAAATTATTTCAAGACCAAACATCATCATCAGTATTTTAAGGAAAAAGATTTTGAGAAACTAATAAACAAATATGCTTGGATGTATGACGAACCATTTGCTGATTATTCTGGATTTCCAACATATAAAGTTTCAGAATTAGCTAAAAAACATGTGACTGTGTGTTTAAGCGGAGATGGAGGAGATGAAATCTTCGGAGGGTATGCATCTCATTTAAACGGATATAGAATGGACATACTATATAAAATCCCTAAATTTATTAGGATTATTGGAGCCAAAATTCCGGCAAAAAAGAATCTAAACGGGTATGTGTCGTTATACACTCTAAAGAGTGCGTTTAAAACATCGTTATCAGAGAAAAAATATTTCTATTCTAATGTTCTAGAAGAGGACATGTATAAACCTCAGATATATAAAAAAATTACATCGGAAAAATTATCATATGCGCTTAAGAAAAGCGACAACAAGTTATCTGAAGCTCTAAGAATTTATGACCTGATGTTTAATACACTACAAGACAACTTCCTAGTTAAAGTTGATAGAGCATCAATGGCAAATGCGCTAGAAGTAAGAAGTCCTTTTTTGGACTATAGATTTATAGAGTTTGCACAAAAAATACCCTCCGAATGGAAACAAAATAGCAGACAAACAAAAATATTAATGCGACAAATAATAAAGAACATAATCCCAAAAGAGATATTATACAGAGGTAAACAAGGGTTTAGTCCTCCAATAGATAAATGGATACTGGAAGATAAATACATGAAAATCATACGAGAATATGAATTAATATTAGAAGATAAAGAGCTAGGTACGTTTTATAAAAGAATATTGAGTGAGAAAAACAATATGAGCACAATATATAAGATTAGACTATTTATATTTGCCAGGTGGAAGAAGAAATGGGTAAGATATTAACCAACATAAGGATTATCAATAACAGCGTAAGTTCTAACACTAGAACATTATTTTTAATGCCGACGTTATTTTTTAGCAAGTTTTATAACTATTTTTTTATAAATAAACTATTGAAAATCGAAAAAGACTGCTCAATAATTATCAAAGGAAATATTTTTTGTTTTCCTAATGCGAATGTCCCTTACGCTGTTCTAGAGGAGGTTTTTGCTGAGGAAGTCTATAAAAATCTCAAAGGTTTAGATTTAGTTCTAGATTTTGGAAGTTATCTAGGAGATTCTTCAGTTTATTTAGCAATGCATAACAAAAGAGTAATATCCTATGAAGCACATCCTAAAAATTACGTATACGTAAAGAAGAATCTAAAGGGATTGAACAATGTTAAATGCTATAACAAGGCTGTCGTGGCATCCAACAAAAAACAAATTAGTTTCTATAATTCGCAAGATTACGATTGGGGAGGTAATACTCGCAAGCTCTTTAACAAAAATAAGAAAATTACCGTAGAGACAGAGCACATTTCTAAAATATTAAAAGAAAATAAAAACGCTGATGGCTTGAAAATGGACATAGAGGGATCAGAGTTTGAGGTCTTAGAGTATTTTATTCGACACCAAGAAGTATTTAATTTCCGAAAAGGATATATAGAATTTCATTTTTCCGGAAAAAACAAGGAAAATTTTTTAATATTTAAAAAATTTATTTCGATGTTAAACTCTAAAAAATATGCTTATACTTTTCGGTCATCAAAATATCTATCTTTAAAAGAGTTAGAGAAAGAGTATGAATCCCTCTCTGAAAAAGATTGGTTCGGATTTCATACATATTTCACAAAAAAGCCGGTAAAAAAAATGAGTGCAATATAAAATTATATCAGAAAGGTAAAAATGAATCAAAAAACAAGTCCGCTAATATCGGTGATAATGCCCGTGAGCACCGAATCAGAAAAACACTTCACGCAGGCAGTAGAATCTATCATCAATCAAGATTTTACAAACTTTGAATTTATTATTGTTTTAGATAATCCTCAGAATCTCGAATTGAAAAAAAACATTAGAAAATACAAACACGATAAGAGAGTCAAGATAATAATCAATCAACACAATCAAGGATTACCCTATTCCTTAAACAAAGGTATTAAAATAGCTAAAGGCAAATACATCGCTAGAATGGATGGTGACGACATATCCCTAAAAACCAGATTAAGAGAAGAGCTTACATATTTAGAGAAAAATCCTTCCACAGATATAGTGAGTACGAATCGAATATTGATTGATAAAAAGGGCAGAAGAGTTGGTCAGCTAATCTACAATAAACAGGTTTTCAACAACCTCAAAAAGAACATATTCACATGCGAACCTAGCCCTATAGCTCATCCATCCATCATGGGAAAACGAAGGATATTTTTGGAAAATCCTTATGACGAGAGATTTTTTAATTCTCAAGATTTTGATTTATGGTTAAGACTACTCTCAAAAGGTATCCGATTTGGATTTATTGAAAAACCATTAATAAAATTCAGAATCCCTGACAACGAAGATTATTCGAAAAGAATTAAAAAGAATAGAAGATACAACACTTATTCAATGAAAGTCTTATGGAAAAATCTAAGAAATTACTATTTAAATATATTTTATTACTATTTTTTTGTAAAAATAATAATAATAAAGATGGTTTTTATTTTACCGGAACCTATATTAATCAAGATTATAAAAATGAAAAATAAGGGATAAAATGAAGCATTCAAAAAAAAATAGTTTGAAAATACTGTGTGTAGACTTAGCAACTACAAAAGTTATTAAGGGTAGTGGAATATTATACAAAACATCATTAATGCTAAATTATATTATTCTGTTTGTTCCTTTTCTGAGCCGGCCTCTAAGGTTTTTAATAAATAGATTACCAAACGAGGAAGTAGTAATACAAAACAAAAAGGGCAGATTTAATGTTAATATACGTGATGAGACGACCTTAGTTTGCTCACTATATTTTGAGTATTTTCTTGACGACTGGCTAGATATGAAAGAAAAAGATATTTTTATAGATGTGGGGGCTAATCTGGGAGTTTACTCTATAAGAGCTAATCAAAAAAAATACCGACACATATATTCCTTCGAACCCAATCCACCTATCTATAATTTGCTTATAAAAAATATAGCACTAAATAGAATAAAAAATGTGAAATTAATAAATAAAGGATTAAGTGACCGGAAAAAGATTATTAATTTCCACAGTGATAAAATAACATTTGGACAAAGCAAGGTTTTGTCGAATAATGAACTGGGAAAATATAAGAAAGAGAATATAATTAAGGTACCAGTTGAACAATTAGATCAATATACAACAAACCTTAAAAGAAGATGCTTTTTTATTAAGATTGATGTAGAAGGTCACGAACTTGAAGTATTACAAGGGATGAAAGACACTATGAAAAACATGAAGGAGGGATCAAGAATAGCAATAGAAATATGGCATACATCTAGTAATACGAAAAAAATAGTAAGATTATTGAATCAGTATGGTTTCCGACAAAAAGAAATTCGAGAAGATGATTACTTATTTGAAAAAAATGCATAATTATTTAACAACCATTATTGAAAAGAAACAAAATGATAACTAACAAAGAAAAACTAGTACTACGGATTAACGAATTGCACCACGATCTAGAGTCAGAAAGATATCACGACAGTAATAACAAGATGTTTCAGAGCGAGCAACTCCACTGGAAAAGATTTTTTGAAGAGCTGTCATTTAAGAACATCACAATATTAGAAATCGGAACAGGAACAGGGTTTTTGCCGAACATGCTGATTGACTCATATACTAACAAAAACCAAATAACATATATATGTACAGATATATCAGAAAACATTTTGAGAACTGCTAAAAGAAACATTAACAATAGAAAATCAAAAAAAAATATTGATTTTAGATTTGTTAAATTGTCATCAGATAGATTACCGTTTAAAAAAAACTCTATTGACGTAATAATAATGAACTCTGTTCTGCATCATTTACCAAACACCGATGTATTCTTTAATGATGCAAAAAAAATTCTAAAAAAAGAAGGAATTCTAGTTATAGGTCATGAACCTAATGCATTATTCCATAAGAATAAATTATCCTTAATTATCACAAGAACTTTTTCTAAAATTGCACCAGTTATAGGCAAACTAAAAATATCTAAAAAAGAGTTCGAATTCAATAACAAAATAAATCTAAAAATAAACAATAAACTCAAAAAAGAAGGATTGATAGATAGAGATTTGACACAAAACGAAATATCCGGATTGGTTGATTTCGGAGCTACAAAAGGATTCGATATGTTTAAAATATCAAAAAAATATAGGTTTACCATCCTGAAGTTTTATTCGTATAATGCGCTAGAAAATTACTCGTTTAATTATAAAAACATATTATTTGAAATATATGAGAAAATAATGGGTTGGATTCTTCCGAAATGGGGAGCCACCTTTTTTGTCATAATGAAAAATAGACCATAGAAAAAATTTGACATTGATTTGTTTTTAATAGTTAAAAAATTAAGAAATATAAGGTGAAATTATGAAAAAAATACTTATGGAGTATTTGGCGTGTCCAAAATGCGGTTTAGATTTACGTTTGAAAATTATAAAAATAGAAAAAAAAGAAATTAAAGAAGGTAATCTCAAATGTGAACAGTGTAACGTTAACTATCCCATTAAAAAATACATTCCAAGATTTGTGGAATCCGATAATTACAGTTCTTCTTTCTCATTAGAGTGGCATAAGCACGCTAGTACACAACTAGATTCTAGAAATTCTTGGTCAGAGGCGGAAAAAAAATTCTATAAACACACTAATTTTACTAAAAAAGAATTAAAAGGAAAAAACGTATTGGACATAGGATGTGGTGTAGGAAGATTTTTAGAAGTAGTAGATAACGCTAAAGCCATAACTTTTGGTATAGATATGAGCTACTCAATTGATGTGGCTATGAAAAACGTTGGATTCAATAAAAATGTTCATCTAATACAAGCCGATCTTCTTTCTTTACCATTCAAAAGAGAAAAATTTGAATTCATATATAGTATAGGAGTATTACATCATACGCCTAAACCTAAAAAATCTTTTTTATCATTAATACCATTCCTAAAAAAACGTGGAAACATATCTATAGCGGTTTATTCCAACGAAGGAATATTATGTAAACTAGGCAATTTACAGTCTGAATGCGTTAGATTCTTTACTAAAAGAATTAATAGTGAAAAACTTCATTCTTTTTGTAAATTGTTTGTACCAAAAGCTTCTAAATTATTGAAAATACCCCTCATTGGTATACCTTTCAAATTTCTACGCATAGATTTAAATTATTCTGAAGAGTACAATACACTCGAGGTTTTTGACTTGTTATCGCCTAGATATCAGGCCTATTATACCTATGGTGAAATTAAAAAATGGTTTGAAGAGGCTAAATTAAAAAAGATCAAATATAATCCTATACCTGTGTCAGTAGTTGGAGTAAAA
>JANNSE010000071.1:0-21120 GCA_031402215.1 Candidatus Woesearchaeota archaeon
CACACCACCAACAGTAAGTATAACAGAAGCTACGAGAGTACATCTTGATATAACAAGTGTTAGTGTATCATGTGATGATGGCGCAATTGGAAGCGGTTGTACAAACAAATTCTATTACAAAATAATAGGAAGCAACGAACTATGTAACAGTACAGCAACATACTCAAAATACAAAGCATACAGTGAGAATCTAACAATAACACAATCAGGAAAATTATGCGTCAGAGGACTAGACGATAACAGTAATGAAGGATTTGCTGAAAAAACATTCTCATTATCCACAAATAATGATGTGAATATAACTCTAGTATCTCCACCTACAATAATACAACCTAGAACAATAATCACAACGACACCTACAACGGATATAAATATAAGCACAGGTATAAATGCTGATTGTAGTTACAGTCAAAATACCCCAACAAATATTGCACTAGATACATTGTATGGTAGAAGCACACCATTAACATCAACTGGAACAACACAACATCAATTAACTGGATTTAACACTCAAGGAATATATAGACAATACATGAATATTATATGTAAGAGCAATCTAGTCACAAATCCTTATTCAAGTATAACAATAGAAATAATATATCTTGATAGCACAATAATTCCTAAAATCAATGTTTCAGCAAATCCATCTAAAGTATTTGATTGGAATGATAGAAAAACTGAATTAAACATAACAACAGATACTGATACCATATGTAGAATAACTTCAACAGATGATGTCCAAAATAGTCTTATAGTTGTTGGTAGCTCAAGTGATGCATCAACATACATTAAGAGTCATTATGAAACAATAGAATACGGTGTCGCAACGAATTATCCTAACGAGTTCACATACGATGTAATTTGTACTAATTTCGTTGGTATATCTGTTAGTGCTAGTGTTAACGTAACTTATGACATAACAGATACATTCATTCTAGAAATATTATCTCCACAATACTTTGCCGGTACAACAGCCGATATAACTGCTAAAACAAATCTTTTAGGAATATGTGAAATATATGTGGATGGATTAAGTGATGGAACTATGTCTACTGTTCAGAGCAGATCTCATTTCAAGAAATTAACAGGATTAGTTTCTGGAACACACGACATAAGAATCATATGCTATACAGAGATAAAGAAATTATCAGCAGAAGCGACAGACACGATAATAACTGGAACAAGTGTTCCGATAAACATGCAGATATTAACAGACTCATTAACATGTAGCTTAAACACAATAACAGCAACATTGAGAGCAACAAAAACAATCTTACCAATAAATAGATACAATTATACCATAACTAACATAGCTACCGGATCAATACTACAATCAAGTATAACTACAGACGGACAGGTAAGCTTTAATCCTACTGGTGGAATAATAGATGGAACCGATTACAAGATTGAAGCTTATGCTATAGATACAGCAGGTTCCGCATCTAGTAAGGACACAAAAATAATAACTGGAAGTAGTCCAAATGTTAAAGAGTGTGATCACACACCACCAACAATAACAATAACAGAGATTCCTACAGGATACTTAGATGTTACAAACATGAGTATATCATGTAATGATGGTTCTGGAAGCGGTTGTACAAACAAATTCTACTATAAAATAATAGGAAGTAACGAACTATGTAATGCCACAACAACATATTCTAAGTATAGAGCATATGCTGATGCATTAATAGTACGTGAAACTGGAAAATTATGTGTCAAAGGATTAGATATTAGCAACAATCAGGGTTATGCAGAGATAAATATTAGTGTAGTTAATAACAATAATATTAACATAAAATTGATACCTCCTCCAACATCTATACTCTATCCTAATGTTCTTGTTACTACAATACCTATAACGAATATAACATTAAGCACGAACAGTAATACCAATTGTAGATACAGTCAGATTATTCCTGGAATTACTCCTGTATCACAAATATACTCTGACGCTACATTATTCAACATTAGCGGAACAACGCAACATCAAATAACGGATTTCAATACAAATAGTGCATATAGACAATATATTAATATTGTATGTAATCAAACAGGTATGAGTAGCAATAGTTATTCTAGTGTAACTATAGAAGTAGTTTACATTAATACTTCAATATTGCCAACGATAATAGCTTCTGCTAATCCTTCTGTTGTAATTAATTGGGATGATAGAAAGACCGAATTAAGCATAACAACAGACATTGAAACAGTGTGTAACATCAACTCTCCAACTGATACTGAAAGACCGATAATCTATTCAGGAGATGTAAACAATGCATCAACATATGCTAGACATCACTACGAAACAATAGAATATGACGACAACACAATATCACCAAGTTCGCACACATATGATATAACGTGTAGAAATCTTGCAAGTGTTGCAAATATTGCAAGCGTGAATGTTACTTATAATTTAAGCAACACATTCACAGTAGACATGTCATCACCAAATGCATTTAGAGTCGGAAGTATAGATGTTATGGCTAAAACAAATTTAGCCGGAATATGTAAATTATACCTAAACGGCACATACAAAGGCGATATGTCAACTAGTGCTACAAAGAGCCATCTACTTAGAGTAACCGGATTAATCAATGGAACATACTCCTTAGAATTCAAATGTACTATGTTATCAAGACCACTTGAAGCAAACAACACATACAGTATACTAATTGACAGCAAATTAGCTGATGTCCGTTGTGGTGATGGAATTATTAATCAAGCTGTTGGCGTAGAAGAATGTGACGGTAATGCTCTTAATGGAAAATCATGTACTTCTGGATGGATTGTAACTAATTATACTGGCGGAGTATTAAAGTGTTATCCTAATGGTAGTATCAATCAATGTAAATACGATAAGAGTTCATGTGATGATGGTCGTGGTTATTGTGGTAACAACAAATTAGAAGGACCAAATACTCAGGGAGTTTATGAGCAATGTGATGGAACTGTAAAGAAGTTAGATTGTGAAGATTTCGGATTCAAATATGGTTCAGTGAGTTGTAATAATTGTCGTGTTAATACATCTCGTTGTAGTCATGTTTCTGGAGGATTAGGAACTCTAGGAACGGGATTATACAAGTGCACTATTAATAATGCATTAGATTCTGGTGAACAATGTGAATCTCTAGGAGTTTACGGTTTGAGTTGTGAAGATTTCGGATATGATGGCGGAACTATTTCAAGTTGTACTAATTGTGATTACGTCCTAAGTGGATGTTATTTCGAAACTGAAACAACAAATAGGGGAGGTTCATGTAATAATAATAACATCAAAGATGGTTCTGAAGAATGTGATGGAACAGCAGGATTAAGTACAGTATCATGTAGAACTCTTGGTAACTTCACAGGTGGAAATGTTAGTTGTACAAGAAGTTGTAAATATGATACATCTAAATGTACAAAGACAATCATAAGTACGCCAAGTAATCAATCATTGTGTTCAAACGGTAAGAAAGACATTGCAGAAGCAGATGTAGATTGTGGTGGAAGTTGTGGACCATGCGCATTGAATAAGAGTTGCTTTACTAATAATGATTGTGGTAGTAAGAAATGTACTTCAAGTAAATGTGTTGTAGACACATGTAACAATAGCAAGTATGATAATGCCACAGAAACTGATGTAGATTGTGGTAAGAATTGTAAATCATGTTCAATTGATAAGAAGTGTTCAACTAATGCAGATTGTACAAGTAAGACATGTACTGCAGGTAAATGTTCTGCTGATCCATGTAGTAACGGCATTAAGGATGATGAAGAAGGAGATGTTGATTGTGGCGGAAGTTGTGATCTATGTCAAATAGGCACTACATGTAATTTGAATAGTGATTGTGGTACAGATAGTTGCGTTGAGAACGTATGTGCTGAACCTTTACCTCCTAAGAATCCTCTTAAATTACCATTATTAATCATTGGAATTATATCTATTTTAGGTGGCGGAGGCTACATAGCATACAAGACATTCATAAATAAACCCGTTGGTGGTATGGGTGGAAATCTAGGCGGAATGAGTGGAGCTCATAATATGCCTCCTCCAGTAATGCCTGTTAGACCTACTAAATTAACTCCTGAACAAGAAAAGCTTATTGAGAGACAACGTGAAGCTATGTTGAAAAAGCGCCAGGGTAGAGCTGAAGAGCGTAAAGGAGTATTACAACAATTAGAAGAATCTTTAACAGGAGAAAAGGGTGCTGGAAACAAGGATAAAAATGATGAATTAAAAATAATAACTTCGAGTAAACCCTCTGCCGATAAAGAAGAAGTTGATAGCGAAGGATTTGTTGACGTTACTAAGATAAAAGGTAAGAAAGACAAAGAAAATTCATTTGATAAATTAAAGAGTGTAAGTAAGAGTAATGATGAAGGCAGTGCATTTGATAAATTAAAAACTCTTAAAGTTGATGAAGTTTCAAAGAAAATCTCTAAAATGTCTGGATCATCTGAGGATAAAATCAAGCCAGCATTAGAAAGCAAAGGAGAAATGCATTATTCTGATGCAATGAGAATGTTTGGAAACATCGATAGGGATATGATTATGTCTGGAGTATTCAAAGAAATATTATCAAAATTATTAGACAGCGGCAAGATTACTAAGCAACATGTTTCTAACATATTATTCGAGTATATGGATAAGGGAGTAATAACTAAGAGTGATGTAGCAAAGATAACTTCTGAGCTTAAGATTATATAAATATGTTATACAGGTACAGGATAATAAAGTATAATTGGTTAAAAATGAATAAAAAGAAAGGTCAGATTGCAGGACAAGTATTCATATACATAATGGCTATAATAGTTATTGGCGGAATTGCTCTCGTTGGATTTGGAGCTATAAAAAAGATCTTAATTAAGAGTTGTGATACTGAAAAAGCTAGTTTTAAGACAGATATGTTAGGATTAATTGAGAAATATACTTCACATGGCTCTGTGAATCAAAAAACCATTAAGGCACCGTGTGAGTATGAAAGTGTTTGTTTTGTTGATACGACGGATATAGCTAATAAAAATACGCTGACGGCCTGTTCTAATTCGATTATAAGAAACTCTGTAAGTAGCGGTAGTACGCCTAATATTTTTGTCATATCTAATTCTATGACTATTCCTGTAGGATACAGCGACCTAATAAGTCTAGATCCTACAATAGTAGGAAAGGGTTGCTTATGCGTCAAACAAAAAACAGGTAGTTTCCATGTAACATTCAAGGGTATGGGTTCAAGTACTGAATTAAGCAGTAGTTAATAGAAATAATATTTGCTAAGATGAAAAATGTCAAAACTAATATTCAAAAACGAAATAGAAGAAATTTGCAATTCCGTCGTAAAGGTGTTGTAGATGTACAGTTCAATTGGATATTTGTAATGATAGCTGGTTTCGTGATGTTTCTATTTATTATTAGTATAGTGTTTGCACAAAAACGTAGCGCAGATACTCAAGCCGGAATTTCTGCAGTAAATCAAATTACGACGCTAATTAAAGGCAAACAACAGGCAGCAAATGTTTATTCAGAAATCACTCTTCCACCTGCTGATATAAATTTTCAGTGTGACCCAGCTTATGATACGTTCACATTTAAAATAGAGAATGCGGAGCGTACTCCACTAAAAACTGAAATAATATTTGTGCCTAGAGATATATCGACAAATAAAATAATTATTTGGAGTCAAGCATTTACAGTCGGTTTCCCTGTGAGTATATTTACATATATTTCTACAGATAAATCTATGATATTAATATATAATGATACTGAAAATAGTTATGCTACTCAAATATATGATGATCTCCCGAATAATATTTCTAAAAGATACATTTCTAATCCTACTGAGATCTCTGCATATGACAATTACGATAACGTAAAGATAATTTGCTTTGATGGTTCTGGATGTCCTCCTTCAAATTATGAGTATATGAGTATAACTCCCGGGTCTAGTGCAACCGGAGGAGCAAACTTAGGATACTCAATGCAACCAGGATTATATGATTATGGCGAAATAATATTCCATAAAAAAGGCACTCCAACTCCTGATTCTGCTTCGCAAACAACATATTATATAACAAAGTCGGGATTATACGGAGCAATATTCAGTGATAGTGTTGGCTTTTATAATTGTCAAATGTCTAGAGCATTAAAACAATTTGAAGTAAAGAGATCATTAGTAGAATCTCGTTTATTATTATTACAAACAGTTGTAGAGCCTGACAGTGAATGTGGAGTGGCTATTAATAGTACGTTAGAGATAGAAATTAAAGACATACGCGATCCGGTACTAAATGCAGATAACGTATCCTCTCTTTATATGAATTCAAGATTCTTAAATACACGTAATACTGATTTGCAAATGAGTAGTTGTCCACAAATATATTAATAATATGACATAACAAAACGCCAAAATGAATAATACAGATAAAAAAAATAAAGGACAGATTCAGTTAGGAGAAACAACCGCAGTAGTCATTATTGTAATAATATTATTAGTTATAGGAATTGTATTCTGGAGTAAAGTAAGTGTATCTAATGTTAAAGATATAAGAGTTCAATCGAATGAATTAGCTGTTATTGATATAGCAAACATGGTTCCAGAATTAGCTGAATTGAAGTGTTATGAGTCCGGCGTCAATAAAGTTAAATGTTTAGATTGGTATAAAGTTTTAGCAATGAATGCAACTATAAATAATCCTGCGGATAAGACTGCATTTGAGTTCTATAATACTTATTTCAAAAATTCTAAAATAACAGTGGTTAGAATGTATCCTGAAGTTGGGCCTGGACCTAATAATGCAACGAACGTAACTATCTATGATGCAAAATTAAGCACTAGTACAAGCACACTACTTATAGCTATTCCTGTAAATATTAAAGATTATGTTAATAAAAAAACATTCTATGGACAAATAATCGTAGAGGGATATTATAATGAATAAGAACTCGCGGATGCACAAAACACGCGAAAATAAGCGTGGTCAAATGGAAGTGTTCGGACTAGCATTCATAGTTATACTAATAAGTATTGGTTTCTTCATATTCGTATCATATAAATCTCAACAAAAAGCAGAGAATCCTCAGAAGGAATTTACAAATGATAAAGTAGCAAATGATTTTATATTATCAATATTATACGTTAGTGTTCAGAATTGTGAAGAATATACTGTTCAAGATTTAATTATTGATTGTGCAAGAGATCATAGAATAGAATGCGCTGGCGTTAACTCGTGTCTAGCGGTAAATACAAGCATATACACTATGTTAAATAAAACATTCATGCCGAAGAATGTTAATACTAAATTTAGATTCTGGTCAGAAAACCTTTATTATCCTACGGGTGCGAGCACACCTATTGATTTAATAAACATCACACATCTAAATTGTTTGGCTAACTCTCGTCAAGGGCAGAGAGGAGTGGCAGTTATATCTTTATATCCTACATCAAAAGATGTATATCTAAATATGAATATTTGCTATCAATGAGTAGAGTTCAGCAAAAGATTTATAATATAAGATGACGTTAAATCGTAGAAGTAAGGTGTTATGTAAACATGGAAGATGACGGCGGAATATCTTGGGATAAAGTTATAACAATGATATTTGTAGTTGTTGCAATAATAGTGTTGTTACTACTCGTATTTTTGATGTTTATGATGCCTATGTTAAAAGAATAATAGAAGAATTGAGAATAATAAATAAATATCATAGAAAAATTATAGGTTAAAATGGCAATGAGTATTAATAGTCCGGGCAAATCAACCGAAAGTTGGGTTGAGATGAATGGTGGAATGATATGGAAACTAGGAATATTTGTATTATTGCTACTAATAATTTTATTATCTACGGGATATATGAAAAAGCTTTTAGTTTTTGTTAACCCTGACTTAGATACTTGTAAAGATGGAACATGTAAATCATCTTGTATTAAAGGGGAAGAAGTACAACAAACCAAAGTACAATGTTCTGACACAAGTAAAGTGTGTTGTATTCCAAATGATCGTACGGCAAGTCCTGAATGTAATGGTAGATCTCGGGGAGAGCCTTGTGGCGAGATCATGCTTTGTGATGAATATTCTGTATGTATAAGTCGATGTGAATATTGCTCATTGTATCCTACGGATAATGACTCATGTACTATTACGGGAGCTGTAGGAAAATCAGTTACATCATTCGATTCAACATTTAGTTGTGGATGCAGCGATATGGATTGTATAACTTTTGATAACAGCAAAATGGGAACTTGCGTTAAAGGATTCTGTCCATCAAATAATCCTGTAGCCATCGACTACATGTGTTGTAGTACATTGTATAAAAAATAATTTTATAGATTGTATAATTAGATATACTAATTGGAAAAAAGTAAAAATGAATAAACCTATAACTAACGCTAAAGGTAATTTCTCAACAGTCATGACTATGATCCTTATCTTTGTTAGCGGAATAATCATAATATTGGCTTTGACTAGTTTTAATATCGCAAACACAATGGAACAAGCCGTAGGAGTATGTAGACTTAGTGTAATTACTCAAAGTGCTACAAGCATAGGTATTGTTGACCAAGACAGTATATTCAACATCAATTGCGATAAACGATACGTAGATTTCTATAACACGAGAGTTGAATTAGGATTAAGTCCTCAAAATATGCACACAATAAAAGTAGATTATGGTCGTAAAACTACTAAGAAATTCCTTGAGTTAAACGAATTTGTTGTAAATCAAGTATTGGCTGAAGAATTACGTGTGTGTAAATTAGAATTTGGTGATGGTAGAACAGATATATTCCCTAATGAAGATAATTTCCTTTCCGACAAGAAAGTTTGTTTTATATGCTCTGAAATAAATTTTAAACCAGGCGTTAAAAAACAAAACTTCACAAACCTTAAAGATTACACTCAAAATACAATGATTCAACAAAAAGGTATAACATATTACGATTATTTGACTGAAGAAACAAGATATAACAATTCAATGTGGTTTCAAGCCACATTATCCGAAGAACAATACAATATAACTATAGATACATCCAAACAATACGTAGTTTATGTTCAAAAATACTCTTATGGCGTTGCTCAAGCAGCACTAAAATTAGCACTCATAGGGAACCCTGCAACTATGCCGTATGCATTCCTACTTAGATCTCAAGATGCTATAAGCGTAGGAATTATCCCTGCGAAGAATATCAATAATGTTTGCGACGTACAAGCGAATTAATTAATAACATGAAAAGAAAAAAAGAAGATAAAAAATTCTTTAGAAATAAAGGCGTTAGTACTATTATGAATAATACTATGTTAGCCATATTAGCTTTAGCTACTATAGTGATATTGTCTATGTTTGCATTTAAAGCATATAATAACTTTAAGGAACAGATGAGTGTGGCTAATTGTAGAGATAGCATTGCTGCACATTCTACTATAGCTAAGTTAACTGCAAGAGATATGTTTACGGATATAAAGTGTCCTACTAACGAAATAACTATAAAAAATAATAAAGAAGCTAAAGAAATAATTGCCGAGGATATACACCGTTGTTGGTATATTTGGGGCCAGGGTAAAGGTCAATATTTTGAGGGAGAAGGAAATTTCTGTCACATTTGTGGGATATACCAATTTGGCGATAAAGGCCAAAAAATAGATGGTTTTGTGAACTATTTAAGTACACAAGAAATAAAAGTGAAATATCCTGGAGATACTCCTGGAATAAGCTATCAAGATTATCTTCAAGGATATACTACGCCAAATTCTGTGAAATTTGCAGACGTACAACCTGAGGATATAACAAAAAACGATTATCTTAATACGTCTCAAAGATATGCGACAATATTTATGTACGCTTCCGGAAAGGATGCTATTGATTTAGCACTTGAGAACGGCGGAAGAGCAAGTACGGCTGTTGGAGGAGGATTGGTATTTTTAGCAGGATCTGCTGCAGCAGTGGGTGGAACTTACGCAGCCATAGGAGTAGTAAGTGCAATAATAGCAGGAAGCACCACAGTTGGCGTAGCAAATATTTGGAATCCTGTTGGTTGGATTGTTTTAGGAGTAACAGGAATAACAGCAGGAGTATATGCATTATATAAAGTATTAAATCCTGGTGAACCTGAGTGGGTATCATTCGTAGTATTCAGACCATATAATGTCACAGAATTCAAAAACATGAGTTGCGACAAACTTTATGTTAATCAGATGTCCAATTCAGGTTAGTAATTAAAATACATTAGTAATTTAAAACCAAAAATATAGAACCTATAATAACATTTATATTGTTAATTGAGATAAATAAAAATATTACAAGGTGAAATTATGATAAAATCCAAGAGAGGCATTACAGACACACTATTAGCAATCCTTATAGCGGGACTCATATTTGCTGTAGTAATGGCCATTATAATAGGTAGAGGAGGTTCTTCTAGCGAATCACTACTGGATAAGATAAGATTTATGTTTTAATATACCAACTAAAAAATAATTAACAATTAGTTGCAGAGAGGTTTTAAATGAATTCGAGGGGCAGACTGGAACTTAACACAAGTATACTTATACTACTGGCATTAATAGGAGTAGGAGTCTTAGTATCTATAGCCGCCCCTAGACTATTCAAAACTTCAGGAGGAATATTTGGTTTAGGAGATTCAGTAATTGGCAAACAAGGATTAACTTATAATAATTCTTATCATTTTACTGCAGAACAAATTAACACTACTGAAACAATTACAACGTTCAAGACTTGCTCTATCACTAAAAAAAACCTTGATGGAATGACTACGGAATTAAAATGTAAAAAAGGAGATAGGCAGAATTTTAGCATAACAATTGCGAATAACGCCGAAGTTGATCGCACAACAACATATCGTAGCGGGATAATCGTTTGTAAATATGGAGACAAGAAGTGTTGTGAAGAAACTAAAACACTTTCAGCAATTAGTAACGAGGAGTGTACGCTAACACCTGGAGAAACTCTAGAGTGCAATGCAGGAATATACATATTCAATGAACCCCCTGGTAAGTATGAAGTTCATCCAATTGCTGATTGTGTATCAGATCCTGATATAGGTTGTTATCAGACGGGTATGGCTTCCAGTGTTAAATCTTGTAATCAGGAAAAAAGTATTGTGGTTGTTGTAGTATCATAGAAAGTGATTGAATAATTTAAATACGTTATCTCCTGAAATCATCAAAAAATTTATAAAGATAATAGTCAAGAAGTAGTATAATCAAGATATAATTAAACAAATTGAATTATCGTGAGGTGCGTTAGCATGAAGAAAAAAGGTGTTGAACTGTCTATGAATCTTATAATTATTGCAGCAATAGGACTATTAGTATTAGTCATTTTAGCTGTGCTTGTAATAAACGCTGTGAATAATACGGATAGAGGTATGAAATCATGTAATGTTATGGGTGGAGTATGTCAAGCTACAGGTTGTGGAGCTGGAGCAACAATATCTAATGGTGCATGTACTACTTCAAAACCAAACTGTTGTAAGATTATAGATGTTAATGTAGGGGGATAAACTCCTAACATTTTTTCTTTAGTTTTTTTATCTCATTCGAGTTTTAATTTTCAAAATACTTTCGGGTTACAAAATGTTCAGAAATAAACGTCAAGGCGTAGAGTTAGCAGTTAACACCGTAATTATATTCGCTTTGGTCGTTCTTGTGCTTCTAGTTTTGGCATTTATACTATTAGGTGGCTTCAGTAATTGGAATAAAGGCACTAGCTGTAGCGCTCAAGGCGGAGAATGCGAAGCAGTGGATAAAGCTTGTCCAGAGGGTCTTACTGTAACTATGTATTCTTGCGGCGAGAAAGAGAAATGCTGTGCTAAATCGATTGCAGGTTAAATTAAAAATGGATAAATCACATATAAATACTAAAAAAAAGTTATTTCAGAACAAGAAAGGACTAAGCGGTCCCGAATTAATAGGAACATTCATACTTATATTTCTTATTGTGGGTGGAGTGATAGCGTACAATAGAGGGGCTTTTGGAGGAGCAAAAACTGTCTTGGGTTGTCAAAATAATGGAGGAGAATGTAGAGACAGTGGATGCGATCTTATCAAAGAGTATATCTTATCAGGTGACAAGGCCGCAGGATGTGAAAAAGGAGAAATATGTTGCATCAGTTATGATAAACCTAAACCTGCAGATAAAAGATGTGTTGGAGTTGAGGAAGGAAAAAATTGCAAAGGTGTAACAGACTTAATTTGTTCTCCTTCAGTACAATGTGTTTCTAAATGTGAATATTGTCGTCATAATTTCCGTACAGCGATTGGTAGAGAAATTTGTAAACCCGATACAAATCTAATATTTGCTAACGCTAGTAAATATCAATTAGAACTTAGTTGTAGTTGTACAACAGAAGAGTGTAATACAAAAGGAAGTTCTGGTTGTATAACAACTTTTTGTCCTAAGGGCGATTCTACATTAGCTGAGTGCTGTATTAAATAATTAAAAACATAATAAGTTGAAAGGATTAAAAATGAATAAAAAAAAGTTAAACAAGAAGGGAGATCTAAAAACAGACATACCTCCTGAATATATAATAATTCTATTGATCTTAGTTGTTGTTATAGGAATTGTGATTGGAGTCAGACACAATACAAATAAAAACACTGACGCCATACAATCATGTGGCTCAATAGGCAGTATTGTTGGTGCAGGTGTATGTAAAGAATCATGTGCGACCGGAGAACTAAGCATGGAAGGTTTTGGATGTGAAGGCACAGCAAAGTATTGTTGTACATCAAGCGGTAACATGGTTGATGTTAGTCTTCCTGTACCTTACGGTAAGGGAACGGCAGCATTAAATTTTAACGTTCTCACAATAGAAGTTGACGGTGGAGAAGCAACATTGCAAAACTCGAATTGCGTCAAGAATTCTCCAGACTTATCTTCAATAAAATGTTTATCAGATTCCGATATATCTATACCGATAAAAATTGGTGTGATAAATAGAGGAAGTAGTGCTACTGAGATACTAGCTGCACCTGTTATTGTAATTAGTGGCAATGCAGAAAATATGATTATTGATCAATACCGTCCAAAAGTGCCCACTACTTTAGCAGTACACAATGATATGCAATATATACAAACAACCATAACAATATCGCCAGACGAAGCAGTGTTAGGATCATATTGGGAAGTATATCCCTATGCTTTATGTACTACCCAACCTTGTAAAAATGCAGACACTTCATCTAGAGGAATATATAGAACCGATAATACACACAGTAATATACTTACAATAAAATTCGTTGATATAATTAATTAAAATGTTTCTAAAACAAAGAAAGGGAAGTACCATAATGGTTGTAACTGTTGTTGTTATAATCATAGCTGTTATTATGATAACAGCAGGATCTGCATTCACGGCTAAACTACTAGGACTATTTTATCCAAATGGAGATAAATCTACATTAAAAAGTTTTAACACAATATTCTCAGTATTAAGTGCTAAAAGTGTTTCTACACAAGATTATGATGCTACAACTCTAAATATCTATTTAAGGAATAAATACCAAATACTAATTTTTGAAGACAAGGAGTTATATAGTGTATCTAACGCAAAAGTTTATGCGCCATCAATATGTGAAAGAGGTAAAATGTGTTTGTGTTTGTATAAAGATAAACCTGCAGTAGGAGGAGAAAAAGATAAAGAAACAAGCGATGAAAATTTAGTTAAATGTAACGTTATAGAAAAAAAATTAGATATGGACTCAAAGTGGGCAGATATAAACGGAGTAGTGAGCTTGACTGCTAAACCGTACAAATCCTACATATTCATAAAATACGTAAATTACTCTGGTAGCACACCAAAGTCGTACTTGTATGTGTTAGAAGATAATGCAACTAATCAAGAAATTAGTAAAGAGTTGAGTGTACCTGTTTGTAAAACTAAAAATCAAAACGATCTTTGCTTTGGTAAGAAAAATGGAGAAAGTGTTGAAGCAAATGACACTACTTCGTTAAGTAAAATATATGCTTTTTGTCAGAATAAAGAAGTTCCAAAATATAAGGCACTGGGAGTGATGTGCGAATATCCTCCTGTAGAAACAGATTGTCAACCCGAATGTGATTATCATGAAACACGAGATTTTTGTGATAAATATAGTAATTGTGAGAGCTTTAATCGATTAAAAAGAGATATCACTTCGTCTATAACTATAAAATATATGACTGACGAAGATACTGAAAATTTCCAACAGTACAGTTTGTGTGTACAAGATGTTAATTTCTGTGATGTTAACGATGCTACTGGTTGCTCTGCTGATACATTAAAAGTTTATGCGTGTAAAGAATCGAACACAGGTGCAGCAGATGATCCTAATCTTAACGATAACAAAGATGAAATTAATGAAAACTGTTTGCCACCATCAAATATAACAATCCCTGAGCTAGGAGAAGCTAATTGCGGTGTAAATTTCCTTAAATATTCTGGAAATAAAGTACAGATTTACGAGAGAAATCTTCAAACTTCGTTTATAACTTTATATGATATGAATAACGAAAAATGTAAAGCACATATGAATACATACTTTTATGATGGTGTTAATTTAATGGTTTGTAAGCAGGGAAAAGATGCCGAATGTCAAGACTTCATAGACGGTAAAGATAGATGGATTAGAAAAGGTTATGATTGTGAATTAAAAGTCATCCCAGAAGGTTCAAGCTACTGGCTTACACATTATTCTCTAGTAGAAGATGATTGTAAAAAAGGAATTACAGAATTATTTACTAATGTTTCTCTATGTAAGCCTAATGCTCAAATAACTGTAACAGCCAATAGAATACAATAAAAGAATAAGAACTTAGTGACCATAAAACCGATACATATTTAAACTTTTATTCGATAAATTGTACTGTATGCGGCGGCGGTTTGGAAAAAGAGGGTTAGAGGATAGAATCCCGTTTACAATATGGGAAATTCTAGTTATACTTATGGTAGTTTTGGCTTTGACTATTTCCGTTAGAGCAATAGCTAATAACACTACTTATTGGAAAAAATATCATTCTGCAGACCTTGCATTGATGACTGACCTTATACTAACAAATCAAGGAGATTTCAGTATAAACTATAATCTGAAAGAGATACATCCTAATATTGTTACAAAAACCTTACGAATTAAACCACTAGTTTTCCAAATTTTCCTAAAAGATGGCGCCTTCTTTGTATATGACGAATCGAGTGATAAAGACAGGTTCCCACAAAGTTATATTTTTGGAGGTGATCCTGTAAGAAACGTTGTAAAATTAGGCGATACCACTAATAATTATATCACACTACAAAAACAAGGTCAAATATTAACCATGGACGAAAATTATGTTGCACCAACTGATTCGTGTCCCTCAAATCCTACCCCGGGAGATACTTCAAAGAAACATTTTGAAGCTCTAGCTTTATCCGATAATGCAAAAGATTATAGTACACAAATAAACGCTGCATTAGCAAGATATGGCGGGATAGAAGAGGAAATGCACATTTTCTTAATGGAGGACTCCACAAAGTCTACTACAATATATTATAACTCTAATCAGCCAATAAAAAGCAGAAAAATGACTTGTTTGCTTAAGAGAAAAATATTACAAGATAAACCAGACCTTCTAATTATAGAAAATCCGTACAATGGAGAATTTGATACGAATTCCGTATTTATAACCGACATAAATAATAAAGATAAATCTTACAATTATTGGATCATAATACAAGTTAACAATGATTTAACTAAAATAGAATTGTCAAAAATAATACTAAGTAGCATAGATGAATACTACAAATAAATACCTTATATCAAGAATCTAATGAACAGAAAAAATAAGAAAGGAATGGGAAAAAAAGGTCAAGTACAGTACTTCTTAGAGAGTGCATTCAGAATAGGATTTCTTATGATTGCGCTACTTGCATTCTTCTTATTAGTAAATTTCTACATCACAAATAGAATGGATACTAATAAACTTCAATCGGAAGTTCTAGCTAATAGAATAATTTATTCTGACGCGATAATGTGGCAAGAAAAAGAAAATTCTAGAGTATACACAGGAATAGTAGATATGGATTTGTTTAGTAGCACAACACTTGATATGAGAATAAATTATACCACTAAAAGACATGCTACTGCTAAGCTAGAAATTATTGATAATATAGACGGACAAATAAAAAGTACTGCATACTTAAATAAATTGCAATACGAAAATTTAGAAGCTCTTGTTGGGAAAAAAGGAAAAGGTGCAGCGACAAGGTATATAAAAAATTATCCTATAACATACAGGGATAGTACAGAATCTAGATATGGTACGCTGATTATGGACATAATTATTCCAAATAGTTAAATTATGTATGAAAATAACTTATAACAAAAATGCTAAGAAATAAAAAAAACAGGATATGGAACAGTAAACGTGGAGATGACATGATTATAGATTTTTGGATGATATTCGTGTTCGCGATAGTGTTAATAATATTCTTTATGGTTTTCTCTATAGATAGAAACGCTAATGAAAAAAAGGTTCAGGCAGAGTTTTTAAACAAAGACGTTAACTTTATGCTAGAATCATTTCTAAGAGCACCTGCACTAGGGAGCGGAATAGATTCAAGTAAGACTATTGGAGAAATAATAGTTGAAGATTCCACAAATAATAATTTTGATAATACAGAAAAATTGTTTGAATCATATTTTTCTGGTGTTAATGAATTGAACGGCCTAAAAGTTAATGCCATACGTATAGAAATTAAAGGACCGCACAATGATGGAACCGCCATATCTAAGAATCAAAGGACTTGGAGATTTGTTAGAGCAAAATTTTTGAGTTTCAGAGATGGTAGAAGAGATGTATATATCGCTGAAACATACATCCCCGGATACGACCAAAAAGTATATGTAAAATTATCGATTGTAGAAGTTATACTAGCAAGCGAACTGAAAGCTGCGCAAGATGCAGAAAAGGATAAAACTAATGGATAGTAAATAAAGCAACAAATAAAAAAAATTATTAAAATGTTAAAAAGAAATAAAATAAAAAATCGCAGAGGACAGATATTTATATTCTCAGTAATCTTAGCCGTCACAGGAGCACTTATATCATCTTATATTCTTTTGAAATATATGTATGAACCAAAGAATCCTGATGAATTCTTAGGAAGCTATCAATCCGGAATTATCGATGCTTTAGCTGATGGAGATAAAACATTATTATACGTAGATCAAGCAGCGAAAATGGCTGTGGATTCAGCATTCGAAGAATATATTAACAGTAATTCTCCTAAACGCGCCACCTCTATGGATTCTTCAGAGGAAGGTATTACAGAAGAAGAGATAAGTAAACAGAAAAATTGTGGCAATTACGTGTATAAACTTTGGAATAATGAAGACACAAATTGTTATCCTGAAGATTATAACTCTAAAGATTTTGAATTAAGTTCTCTAATAAACAATAATCTAATCACGTTTAATTATATGAAGACAGATATGAAGGAACCACTTTACGTGAATAAAATACTCCAACAAACAATACAATATACTTATAGGTACGATCCTAGCGTAGAATCTACACGCATTTATGGTTTAACAAACGATAAATATACTATAGGAATATTCAGAGATGAAGAAACTAAGAAGAACAGCGAAATACAACAATATTTAGATTCTAAAAATACTTATTCTGGAAATTTGATTTGGCCAATAAAAGGAGATTATCCAGTAATAAGTTGTTTCGGATTTAGAGGAAAAGTTAAAGCTGGAGCAGGAATAAGGGCTTCAGTGAATCACGGAGGTATAGATATAGCTGCACCTCTAAATACGCCAGTATATGCTGCAGCTGCAGGAGTTATTCCTGTTGAGCCAACATTCCCTGCTTGGGGAGTTGTTACTATAGATCATGGTAACGGACTGAAAACTGTTTATAGACATATGAATAGAGTTGATGTGAAACAAGGTGATAGAGTCACACAGGGACAACAAATAGGTCTTGTAGGAGGTAGAAGTGGTACGAAAGAAAACATACACAATCAAAATGGTGATTACAATAATTACGGGCCTCATCTTCATTTTGATTTAATAAGTTCTAATATCGATCCTAATACTAAATATGATGGCATAAATGCAGTGGTAATTAGTCGCGCTAATGAAAGATATGTTAATCCTTTGTGTTTTATGGATCCTGAAGAAGTATCTAAGATTCCTATAGTCACAGATAGTTTGGCATGTAATTCTATATGCTATCAAGAGGGAGATAATTTTGTATTCGATAAAAATAGAGTCAAATGTACTTGCAGTGCTGATGATTCTTTCAGTAAAGATAGTTGTGCTGCTAAAACAGATTCTGATCTTGAAGATAGTGCCCCGTTCAAATTCTGTAGCGTATACAAAGGGGTCGTAGCAAATGATGTTCCTTGTGCTAAGAGCAGTAAGGCCGATTGGGAAATTGTTGATGTTAAATTACATAGTACGAGTTTGAAGAGCGATCAAACATTAAAGATAACTATGACTATTAAAAACAAAGGAGATGTATGTGTAAACGTAAAACAAAGAATTGAATTCGTAACTCTTGATGATTCATCAGATGTGACCTTTATCGGAGAAGGTGGAAGTACTAATGTGTATAAAGCCACAGATACTGTTCCTTATGCTACAAGTGAATTAAGTTGTACATTCACTTCAGATGCTACGTTAAGAGAAGAAGGAGAAAAGGCTGGAAAATGTATATTATGGTCTCCTAACGATAATAAACCAGCAAAATATACTATATCGACTCTAAGCGGAGTAGATTATAAAGACGAAGTGAAAGAATATAAGGATAACAAGTTTACATTTACTGTAACAAAGGCATCTACAGATTCAACAAACAGCGGCAATAACTTCGTAGTCTCTAATATTCAATTAACTCCAGGAGAACAAGCAACTATCGATAAAACTAGAGAGAATTTAGAAAAGCTTGGCGTAATGGATGAAATTTCTGAACAAGCAAGAGACACGGGCATACCAGAATCCATAATACTTGCAACAATAACTCTGGAATCAGTGGGAGAAAATAAGGAAATAGATATACCAAAAACAGCCACTTCAGGAAATAGAGCCATAGGAATAAAACAAGTAGAAGGCTGGCAACATTATGATAAAATTGCAAGTTTATGCGGTAAAGATTATGTTGCTGAATGTGAGCAATACACGAAATGTGACTTGACAAAAGCTGCTACAGAAACTTGTTCTAAAGATTTAGCTGACGCATGCAAATTCACAAAATTCCACGATGATCCGAGTTGTCAAATAAAAGTTGGAGTTATGATATTAAAAAAGAATTTCGATTCGTATGGGAATAATGATGCTGCATATATTAAAGCGGTAAACTCGAAAAGAAGTGACGGAACATTTATCTGTGATAATGAAGAATTTAGAAATAAATATCTAACATATACCGAATACCAAAGAGCATTAAGAGCGTATAACGGTTTTGGATGCGCTCCTGGTTTAGAAAATTATGTAGAACGTGTAATGAAGTATGCCTCTGGTTGGGGTTATAGATCAGAGTATGTTTCTATTGCTAAAGATGAAGCAGATAAAGGCATACTAGCGACTTACAAAATAGTGCCAACATTTAGTGTGGCGTTAGATTTCGACTTGACTCTATTCAATAAATTGAGAGATTTTGCAAATCAAACAATATTAGAATGTGGTAAGGAAAATCAAGACAGAAAAGCTTGTGTACAGAAGAGTATTACAGAATTTAATGATGAATTATCTCCATTGTATGGTGCTAAAAGTACAGGAGTTATATTGAGTACTACTTGTGATAACAGTCCTAAGGAAGCAGCCATAGCTAAATTTGTTGAAGAACTAGATAATTGTGCAGCAAGTAGCGATACTAATTGTCAATGTGTTATTACTCCTTCTGATGAAGAGCTCGAACAAGCAGAAAGTATAGGAGAATATACACGCTTTAGATATGCTTCTGAGAAAGGAGAAAAGGAGTTATATTTAGATTATAATATAACTAAAGATAACGTTCTTGTATCTGAAAAAGGATATTTCACAAATAGTTTGTACGTAAAAGAGTTACCAACATACAAAGATAATGAAGGTAACTTAATCATCGGAACAACTTCTTCGTCTAAGGTGTGTACTCCTGTAAAAAATAGATTCAGATTCTGTTTAAAGACTAATTATAAATATACAATATATGATCCCATTAATGAAAATGTAGAAAGCAAATCAATTGTAATTCCGTTTGCATTGATTATTAGAAACCAAATTCCTCCTGCACCCGTGACAGGAATAAGTGCAGAAAATCTTGAACACGCTAAGGATAGTGTGATATTAAAATGGGATAAGAATATTGAAACAGATGTAGTGAAATATAATATATATCTTGCTAATGACAAAACAGTATTTGAGAGAACAACCACTAATATAAAGAAAAGTAGCGTGATTATTCCTTTAAGTAGCAATGAAAATAGTTATGAAGAGTATAAGGATATCAATACAATTAATCCTACTTGCAAAATAAATACCGTGGATAATGTTGATTATTGTACGTTCGAATATACTGCAAAAGACAAAGATGATAAAGATACTATAATCGAACTCAAATCAAACGTACTATACTATTTATCACAACCTAAAAAATTCATGTACATAATAAACAATACAGATACAGAAACTATATTTACAACAGGTACAGAAACATTTATCGCAATTACGGCTACAGATATAGACAGTAATGAAATAAGTAATGCTGACGGATCGAGCTATGTTCTAGACCAAAACCTAATAAATATCACGCCACAAGATAATTTAGAGGCAGGATTTACTAAAATTATTAAAGCCGACGTAGACGAAGATAATAAAATATTAACTGTTTCATGGACTCCTGTTACTAAATATATTGACGGTACAGAAATTACTGATACATCTAATATAGTATATTCATTATACCTGTTCTCTAGCAGTTCATGTTCTAAGGATTTATATCCTGTCAACCAGAATAACGGATTAATAAATAAGTACACTCAATCTGAAAATATGGTTGACATATCAAATAGAATGCAGGGCGATTATTGTATAGGCATAAGTACAAATAAAACCAAGGAATATCCTTTTGTGTTCTTGAGTAGCATAACTATACCAGAAATGCCTTAAGCC
>JANNSE010000072.1:0-10002 GCA_031402215.1 Candidatus Woesearchaeota archaeon
TCCATGTAGCAATCATGTAGCCTTTGCTTTTTTGGTGCTGATGATGCTCCATATACAAATGCTTATGTGCTTCATGCTCTTGATGTTCAGCATGATGCTTATGTTCTTCATGTTTTCCAGAATGTTCTTCAGCCATATAAATCCACCTCAAATGTGTTTATATTATCTTTTTTATATTGTATTATGTAGTAGTTAACATTACGCTAACTTAAACACCCCACTATCGGTCTATTTAGAACCCATTTATATATTTTGTGAAAATTTCAAGCCTTTATACTGCTTTTATCCTCTAATCTTTATTTAAACAAGTGACTGCCCATTACTACTATGTCGGCACCATTTTTTTCACATTGTCTGGCTATAGAATTATCAATGCCACCATCAACTTCAATCTTATAGTGATAATTGTGCTTTTTACGTAGTTCATCAAGTTTTTTTATTTTACGTAAACTGTGTTCTATGAATTTTTGTCCAGGCAATCCCGGATGAACGCTCATTACAAGCACTAAATCTATCTTATCAAGATATTTTATTTCATCAATAGAAGTATCTGGACTAATGCTTATTCCCACGAATTTTTTATTCTTCTTCAAGAATTCAATAGTTTTTGGAAAAGAACTTTTTAATACTTCGTTATGCAATATAAACATGTCTGCTAAGTGATAATATTCTTTAATATATGCATCGTAATCAATAACCATGAAGTGTGCTTCAGATTTATACGGCGATTTAATTTTTCTAATCTGTGCTGGTGTAAAGCTCTTATGAGCAACAAACTTACCATCTTCGATGTCTAGATGCAATATATCGTAATGTTCCTTTTTATCATGCAACGCTTTATTGATGTGTGTTATCATAACATCATCAGAAATCTTCTTAGCTCTAGCTTCGAATAAGAATCCTAATATTGATGCGCTAACTCTAACCATATTATGTTCAGATTATTTTTCTTTATTAAGTTTGTTTATTTTCTTAACCTTTATATATGAGTGCGTTCAAAGTGTATTTAGATTAAATTTAGTTGGGTGATATCTTGAAAAAAGCAAATCATATTCTAGGGTTTATAGCTGCGGATCATCGCGGATATGCATTGAAGGAACATTTGAAAGAGAAATTTCCATTAATAGATTTAGGAACTTTTGACGATAAAAAGAAAGTAGATTATCCTGACTATGCTAAAAAATTATCAAAGTACGTTTTGAAAGAAAAATCTCGAGGAATATTAATATGTGGGACAGGCATCGGAATGAGTATTGCTGCTAATAGAAATAAAGGAATAAGAGCGGCATTATGTCATACTACTACAGATGCAGCAATAACGAGATTACACAACGATGCTAACGTTCTTGTATTGGGTGGTGAATATACCAAACCAAAAGATGCTGAGAAAATAGTTGAAATATTCTTTGAAACAAAATTCTCAAACGAAGAAAGACACAAGAAGAGAATAAAGAAGTTGGAGAAAGTATAATTTCTATCTATTCTTTCGTCCACCAAACATTTTATTTAGAACATCATCCATTTGTGCTTTTTGTTCTGGAGTCATTTTTGTGATTCTATTTCTAGGATCTTTATCGTAAGAAGTTCGACTTTCAGAAGCTCTAATTTTCTCCTGTTCTGGACTTTCTTTTTGTAATGTTTTATTCATTCCATTAATATCATGAACTATTTCATCCACTTCTTTCAGAGAAACTTTACTTCCATCTTTAAATTTCATTACATCTTTACAGTATTCAACAATGTTCTCAGCAGTGAGTCCGAATTTGATAAATAATTCTTCACACATTCCTGACTCACCAAACTCATCTCGAATCCCGAGTGTTTTTATTGGAACTTTAGATAATGATAATGCTTCACATACAGCACTTCCAAGGCCTCCGTATATTGAGTGTTCTTCGCACGTTACAACGGCTTTACATTTTTGCGAGTATTTCAATAATGCTTCTTTATCTAGTGGTTTTATTGTGTGCATATTCATTACACATGCATCAATATGTTCTTCTCCAAGAATTTTAGCTGCACGCAATGCTTCAGGAACCATAAGTCCACATGCGACGATTAATACATCGGTTCCTTCTTTCAAAATATTTGCTTTACCGATTTTGAAATCCGAGTATTCGTTAGTTATTACTGGTGCAGGTTCTCTAGATAATCTTAAATAACACGGACCATGAATTTTTATTATTGCATCAAGCGCTTTCTGAGCTTCAAGAGCATCACACGGAACTACTACAGCAAAGTTTGGCATAGTTCTGAATAGCGATATATCTTCTTCACACATTTGGCTTGCACCATCAGCACCAAGACTTATTCCAGAATGATGTCCTATTACTTTAACGTTTGATTTATTTAATGCAATTAATCTAATTTGTTCATGTGCTCTTATTACGAATCCTGCAAAAGTATTAGTCAAAGGTATTTTGCCTTCGAGTCCTAACCCGTTTGCTATTCCTAGCATGTCCTGTTCTGATATTCCTACTTGAATAAATCTTGCAGGATACTTTTCAACAAAACCTTTAACGCGACTTGACTCAGCCAAATCTGCAGCGAGTACCACAATATCTGGATTCTCTAATTCTGCGAGTCTCTTTCCATATCCGTCACGTGTTGAGATTTTTTGAAGCATCTACTCTCCTTCGAACTCCACTAATGAAAATACATCATAACCTGCTCTTTCAAGTTTCTTCTTACCGCCTAAGTCTGGTAAATCTATTATGACGCAGAACTCTACTACTACTCCGCCAGCTTTCTTAATTAATTTACATGCGGCCATTGCAGTTCCGCCTGTCGCGATTAAATCGTCCACGATTAAAACTCTTTGTCCATGTCCAATTGTATCTTTATGTATCTCTAATGTTTCTTTACCATAATGAACTTCGTACTCTTCAGATTCTTTTTCTACAGGCATTTTACCTTGTTTTCTTATCGGAACAAATCCTGCATCTAATCTGTGTGCTAGAATTGAACCAATTATAAATCCTCTAGATTCTACTCCAGCAACCAACTGAATATTTTTATCTTTATATCTTTCAAGCAATAATTCTATTGTGTGATTAAACGTTGGAGCATCCTGCAATAATGTAGTAATGTCTCTAAACATTATTCCTTCTTTAGGCCAATTTGGAATCATTCCAATTTTTGATTTTATTCTTTCAGGCATTTTTTCCTCTATTTTCTTTTTCTTTCATTATCTTTATTTGATGAGTAATTTGTTATTGCCATTGCGAGTATTAATACTGTAAATGCATTTCCTATTATGGCGTTTATTGTCGCGATAAGTTTATTCATTCCCATAGGACATATATCTCCATATCCTACTGAGAAAAATGTCATAGCACTAAAATACGAATAATGTGCTGGATCTGTCACTAATAATGGATCTTGTAATATATCTTCTTTGCTGAATTCTGCGTTACCAATACATGAGCCGTATTTTAAGTGTCCTGCTCCTACTAGAGTCATTGCCCAGTACATTATACTAAATAATAATATAATAAATATTACTGATACGACATATGCTGTTATTATTTGACTAAATTTTAATTCATGATGCATTAACTTTGTGACGTTTATTTTTATACGTGCAATAATGAATAATAATATGTATACTACTAATAGTAGAAATGCGATAATTTTTAATAATCCTGGAATAGAATTATTTGTTAGGAAGAACGCATTTATGATTACTAGTATGATGAATGTTATGAAGAAGTGGTTTAATGTCCAGTCTCTTATTGTTTGTAAAATTCTTTCTTTCATCGTATTAATTCTCCAATTCTCTCATTGCGTTTTCATATTGTTCCTTATTTGGAGCTTTACCGTGCCACTCTGCAGTATTCTCCATGAAACTTACTCCTTTGCCTTTGATTGTTTTAGCAATTATTATCACATTTTTTTTACTATCACTTAATGTTTTTGCATAATTGAATGTATTAAGTATTTCAGATACATTATGACCGTCTACTTCTATCACTTCGAATCCAAATGCTTTAAACTTTAAATCTAAGGGTTCTAGATTTTTGATTTCAGTATTTGTACCATCGAGTTGTATTCCGTTATGATCAACAATAAGTATTAGATTGTGTAGATTGTATTTATGTATTGTTGCAAGTGATTCCCAGACTTGTCCTTCGTCTAATTCACCATCTCCTAGCATACAATATACTTTTGCAGGATTATTTTCAAGTCTTAATGCGAACGCCTTTCCTGCCGCAATGCTTATGCCTTGTCCTAGTCCTCCGCTTGTAGTTTCTAGTATAGGAAACTTACTCTTATCAGGATGACCTTGTAATCTTGAATTTATTTTTCTAAAATTTTCTAATTCAGAAATATCAAAATATCCGCTTCTAGCCATCACACTATAATATGCTGGTGCAGCATGACCTTTACTTAATATGAATCTATCCCTACTCTTCTCTTCAGGGTTCCTAGGATTATGATTCATGATATTAAAGAATAATGTTACCATTAATTCAGTTGCAGAAAATGATCCGCCAGGATGACCGCTTCCTGCTTTATATATCATAGTAATTATATCCATCCTAACATCTCTGCATAACTCATTCAACTTATTAACATCCTCAATCTTTTGCATACTAGACATATGTTATTCAAATAAAATAATGGTTTATATAGTTAGTGGAAACTTCGGTTAATGAACTTCACAATATTTAAAAACCACCCTAACGCAGGAATGTTATCATGCGTGTAGGTATAATTGGTTCTGGTAATTTAGGAACAGCATTGGCTAAAGTGTTGTCTGAGCATTATAAGGTTGTTCTCTATGATATTGATGCACGTGTAGTTAATGAGATTAATTTAAAACATACTAATTCTAAATATCTTCCTGACGTAAAGCTTAATCATAATGTGACTGCTTCATCTGATATTTTAGTGATGAACCATGTTGATGTGATATTCATAGCTGTACCTTCAAGAGTGATGGAACAAGTCTGTACGAGTTTAAAACCTCATTATAAGAAGCAGATAATAATTTCAACTACAAAAGGTTTAACCTCTGATGGAAAAGTAATGACTGAAGTTATTGAGAAGAGTTTGAGATGCAGACCCTCGAATGTATTAGCGTTATCCGGGCCATGTATTGCTAAAGAATTAGCCGCAGGAAAACCTACGCTGTTAATGATTGGCGGAAAAAGGCCTATGGCCAATAAAGTTCAAAAATTATTTGAATCAAAACATTTCTTTATCAAGACAACAACAGACAAAAAAGGAATACAACTGCTCGGATTTTACAAGAATATAATCGCAATTCTTGTCGGTATATGTGAAGGAATTGGTCTGGGTCATAACTTTGAATCTTCTTTAATGACTAGAGCATATAATGAGTTTTATCATCTAAATGCTACTATAAATATTAAGAGACACACATTTGTGAGTCCTGCAGGTTTAGGAGACTTGTATGTTACTGCAATGTCTCCACATTCTAGAAATAGAACATTCGGATACCTTATAGGTTCTGGAATGTCTATAGATAAAGCAAAAAAGAAGATAGGACAAACAATAGAAGGCTACGAAAATCTCTTATTATTGCATCACATGAAAAATAAATCTTATATCGACAAAGAATTAGTTAAGATATTAATGGAAATAACTCATGAATCAAAGAATAAGAATCAAATAAAAGATTTACTTCTAAAGTATCTATACAATTATAGAAAAAGAAATTTGGAAGAATTTATCTTCCCAATACAGATGCCGTAGAGCGTATTGCTACGTGTCTACTCATCCTCAGCAAATTTCTTGATATCGTTATAATGTTCTACGATTAATTTTGCTTTTGCCTTTCCGAATTGGAATGGAAATTGATCATTATCGTCTTTCTTTAATATAATCATTTTGTGTCCTTTGAATTCTCCATAATCTACGCCCATGATATCACCCTGAATTAATTTTGTTTATTTTATCTAAGAATCCATAATTCGCTTTTAAAGTTAGTGGTTAGATTAGTGTGGTTATCTTTATTCATAAGATTTTTAAAACGAATTTACTCTTATATCTATAGGTGATATTATGAAATATATTTTGTCATTGTTGATATTATTGTCAGTCATATTAATAACAGGTTGTACTGATACAACTGAAGCACAGAATGATATAGCCATAGCTACTGGTGCAAAATCAACTGATACTACAACTTTACCTTCTACACAAGTTGCGACTGTCTCACAATCAGAATTAGCTTCCCATAATAAAGAAAATGATTGTTGGATTGCATACCAAGGTGGAGTATATGATGTGACTGATTATGTTCCAATACATCCTGGTGGTGCAGCACAGATAGTTCCATTATGTGGTACAAGTGGTAAGTTTGAAGATGCATTCACAACCCAACACGGCACGAGTAAAGTAAATATTCTAGAAAAACAAGGCGTGTATAAAGGAAAATTAGAATAAATTAAAAAATAAAAATATGCAATTACATTCTTGCATACTTTCCTATTATTTTTTTTGTGCAACTCAGTTGATTATAGAAGTCGCGTTGATCATTAATCATGCTGAGCGCTCTTCTTGTTTCTTGATCTGTTATATTCTCCGGAGATTTTTTGAAATTGTTCATTCTCTCAGCCATAAAATCACATGCTGAATATACTAGATTAGAACTGCACTTATGATCCTTATAGTCTATAATAGTGACTATGCCTGTGTTTCTAGAGTTTGTGTTATATACGGGCATGTTACAATTTTTTCCTGCAGGTTTTACTCCCATAAGTCTGACGTTATTTTCTTCTTCTATTTTTACTATCATCGCTACATCATTTATGTCTACTTTTCCACTGTAACTTATTGACTTATTTCCACGTACACTATCAAGGATTTTTTTCAATTGGTCATTGGTGAATGTTACTTTTTTTTCATTCGTATATGTGCTCTTTATCCCTAATGCTTTTTTTAGATGTTCATCATTGAAATCATCAGGATTGGAAAAACATTGTGCTCTTCTTTCATCTACGAATTTAAGTGCCGATATAACAAAATTTGTGGTTAAAGGGTCTGCCTTAGCGTTCGGGATAACTACAAGTTTGCCTTCTCCTGATGTAGTATCATATGCTTGCATGTGAAATTCTCCATTTCGGTTTTTTGTATCAATTAATCTTACATCGCAGACATCTTCTATATCTAACACCATTGCTACATGATTTATGTTTATTTTTCCATCATAAGGGATAGGTTCACGTGAACTTACTCCTCCTAAAACGCTGTTCAAATATTCTGTTGTCAATTCAATTCTCTGTACATTCTTACCCATTAAAACCACCTGCATATTTTCAAGATATTCTAGCACTACTTTATACTGGTCCTATATCCATTGTAACTACTATAAAATAGATTACTTTTCAACTAGAAACATTATATTTATATTTAAACCTTTCTATATGATATATAAAAGGATACTAGTGCGCTTTATTCCATATATCATCGAATATTCTTCTAAGATTACTCGCTAACTTTGTATCTTTAATGTACATTACACCACCAAATATCAACGAGTCTTCATATGTAAATTTGATTAATACATTTTTATTGTCTACAATATCTATTCTATAATGTTGTGTGTCTTTTCGTCGCACGTTAAATACTTTACTCGATAATTTTGTCAAACTTAATGGCAATTCTATTTTTTCAGGATACACGCATCTAAATATTACTCCTCTTTTAGTGGCAGTTATTATTTGTTCTTCCCATATAGTTTTATTTTTACGGTTTGTAGATGGTCTGTGATTGCTGTTGAATAATTGACATACTTCATGTTCTGCTTCCTCAAATACTCTTGATTGTATTCTTATATTATCTTCTTGAGTATAGCCTATGTCAATTAATGTGTTAGATTCTGTTTTGCTTCTAGATATCAATGCCGATTCCTGTAATATTTTTTTATAGTTATCTTCATCTGTTGATTGTTTCTCTTTAATCAATCTTTCAATAATCTTTGAAGCATTATCCACATAAACATATTTTGGTCGCGAATCAGACACTAAAATTAACCCTTTATTTTGGAGTGATTTAATCACACCATATATTTTTCCAGGAGGAATATTACTTATTTTAGAAAGCTTCTTAATGCTTATTTTCTCTCTAATAACTGTATTAAGAGCTTTATCTTCATAATAGTTTAATCCAAGATTCTTAAAATCCATTTATTTACACCCTAATATAGGGTTAAAATGTAGGAATAGTATATAAATATTGCTCTGTTTAGAGTTTTTATGGATGCAATAAAACTTATACAATATAAATTAGAACTTGATACTGCAAGAGACGAAGAGGCTAAAGTTCTCGAAATGAGAAAAAAAGACTTATACATAATTAATTATATTGTTCCAGCATTTATTGCAAGTCCAGCAGATAAATATATGGAGCGAAAAGGTCCATTCGATAAGAATATTAAGAGATTATCAAAAAATATGGATGAGATTATTCTTGAACAAGGTAGATTAGTCGATGAAAAATTAGATCCTATAATAAACGACGGTGTAATTGGGATGTTATATTGGAATAAATCTTACAGAATTCTAAATTGTATTGTTGAACAAGTTGTTCAGTCTGTGAATACACACATTCATGGTCAAAGATACGACTTATTCTATAAATTATCTATATTAGGTCGTGAAAGACCTGTAAATAATGTATTTAAAATTTTAAGCGAAGAGTATTGGAACCCGGATCCTTTCATAAATAAATTGGTAAATCCAGAAATCAAAAGATACGCGAATCCCGAAGACTTACGTCCAAACGATCATAAATCTATTGCGAAATTAGAAAAGAAATTGAAATTAATCGCGACAATGGGATATAACGGTAATAAGAAGACAGACTGGGAGTGGTTGAAATGAATCATTATGAATTACACGTTGATTATTTTGATAAAGAATATTTAGATTTTCATCATCCAAATGAGAAGAACACTCAAATGTATCAATTATCTTATGGCGATTCTTCTAGTGGCTATCAAGGTTTTTCTCAACGTAAGACGTTCTATGATTGTGCTTTAGATTTATTTAAATTTTTAAGAAAACAAGGTTCATACGATTCACAAACTATATTTGAACCTAAGTTCTCTTCGTATCAAGAACCGAATAAATTCAATAATCAGGAAAAGAAAATATTAGAAGAAATAATTGCATTACATAATGATTTTGCAACTCCAAGAAAAAGATCTACACACAAATTAGTTAAAATAGAATAAAAAATAAATTAATCTCGGATTTATTGAATTCCGAGTTTGTCTTCTTGCTCTTTAATCTTTAATGTGGTCTTTATTACTGTATCTGGATTCAATGAAATTGAATCTATTCCACATTCTACTAAGAATTGAGCGAATTCTGGATAATCTGATGGTGCTTGACCACATATTCCAATTTTTCTATGATATGTTTTACAGTCTGCAATTACTTTCTTAATCAATCTCTTTACTGCATCATTTCTCTCATCATAGATTGGAGCAACTATTTCAGAATCTCTATCTAATCCAAGTGTTAATTGTGTCAAGTCGTTTGATCCAATTGAAAATCCATCGAATATTTCTGCGAACTGATCACTAAGGATTACATTTGCTGGAATCTCACACATGACGTATACTTCAAGTCCATTCTCCCCGCGTCGTAATCCGTTCTTATCCATTTCTGCTAATACTTGCTTTCCTTCTTTTACTGTTCTACAGAATGGAATCATTAATTTCAAGTTTGTCAATCCATATTCGTTTCTAATCTTTAACATTGCTTTACATTCTAATGCGAATCCATCTTTGTATCCTGCCATGTAGTATCTAGATGCGCCTCTCCATCCAATCATCGGATTATCCTCTTTAGGCTCGTATCTTGATCCACCAATTAATCCTGCATACTCATTTGTTTTGAAGTCTGAGAATCTTAGGATTACATCTTTTGGATAGAATGCTGCTGCAATCATTGCTGCACCTTGAGCTAGTTTATCGATAAAGAATTGTACTTTATCTGGATAACCTACACTTATTGAATCAATCTG
>JANNSE010000073.1:0-2310 GCA_031402215.1 Candidatus Woesearchaeota archaeon
GTTAAAGTTTGATTAACAATAATATATTGTGGACTAAGAGCTATTGAAGATACATAAGGTGCAACATTTGATATTATAGTTAAGTTTATTTGAGAGGTATTTTTACTTATGTTTTGTGTAGAATAATTCATCGCTTCGTAAATAGTATAAAATGTATATGTTCCTGTAGTATCACTTGCATTAACCCACCACGTAGTATTACAAGTGTCTCCCGAATGCATATCGGCAAGACAGGAGAAATTTGTTGAGTTTGCAGGGTTTTGAGTTGTAGTATAAAATGGTAAAGCGCTAGTATTCATACTGACAATTCCTTTGTTAGGATTGAAGTCCCATGCAGTGATATTAAATCCATCAATAAACCACCCCAGCATTGCACCATTATCATCTCCACCAAAATAGAAACGAAATTGGATATATTCCCCGCTAAATCCAGATAAATTAACAACAACTTGAGTAAAATTATTTATTGCGCCTATACTATTACCAAATATACGTAGAGTGCTGGCTCCTCCTTGTGGAGCACGTGGCCATCCTGTAGGAATAAATGCGTTGTTCACATAATAATTATAATTATAGGCTCCTGATATAAACCTGTTTGGACCAGAGTCTGTAATATTTTGCCAACTACCATTATCAATTCTATACTGTATCGTACCTCCATCCCATGCTCCTCCACTGGCGAATTCAGCACTAACATAATGATAGAAAGTGAAATTTGTTGCATTGCTTATATTAGTACGTATCGCAAATTGTGGAGATACTAAAATTCCTGACGGTTTTGATCCATATGTTGTGTTATCGACAGGACCGAATTTAAAGCAGTAATTACCATATTTTGAAGCTAGATTATTCATATGCCAATAATCATTACCGGCACAAGGAGTAAAAGCAGCGGTACAGGTACCGTTCAGGGTTGTATGTGTCCATCCTTGTTCATCATTTTCAAAACTGTAGAAATATTCCTTATATGGATCGAGTGTTGCTTTGACATAGCCACATTCTCCACCAGTACAAGTTACACTACTTGTGAAATTAAAGAATTGTTTAGACGTAACGTTCATTGAAGTATTAGGACTTATTAATGATACAGTTAGATTTCCCCAAGGAACGAACCATGCAGAAGAATTATATCCTACAGTACCGAGAGAATCAGTACAAGATGTTGACAAATTAAAGTTTCCAGAATCTAAGACAAGCAAATCAGAGTTATCAAATATCCAATATCCTGTACTATTATCGTATGATACACCTGAAAAGAAGGTATTATTATCCTCGATATTTTTTAATGAAAAAGTCATATTTACCGGATAATCATCTCTTGAAGTACAATTTGCACGAACTTTTCCGATTGTTTGATTGTATAATATGGAAGAACATGGAACCCATATAGCATTGTTCTTTAAACAATCAAAACTATTAATTTTTGGAGGAATAGATGCGTATATAGTTCTGTTCTGAGAATTTAATTCAGTACCATAAACCATTTGATCGTAAGGAACCACCCCACAACGCCACACATCTCCAATCGTTAAATATGCTGATGAAAGGAATGACGTTTGCAGTGCACTGTCGTTAACACTTAACATCTGTGAAAGTATAAATATATCATTACGATACCAATTAACAGTTGCTGATAAAACATCACCAACATTTTGGTCAGTAATATTAAATGTACAATTCAAATCATCAGTAACTAATGCTTCATATGGAGTAATAACTACTGACTGCACTATTGGTGCAACATTACCGATTATAGTAATATTAATCTTAGATGAAATATTAGTAATTACGTAAGATGAAAAGTTTAATGATGAAGTTATTGTGTAAAATAACCATATAGAATTTTGCGGTCCCGTAGCATTTACTTCCCAAGTAAAACTACAATTATTACCGCTAGTCATATTTGATAAACATGAATCATTTGCTGGTAGAATAGGATTAGCTGTTGTTGTATAGAAAGGTTCGCCAGCAACATAACCAAACGGTATCTCACCTTTACCAATTTCTTGCGCTCCTAAAGTGGTGTTTGGTTCAATAGATAAAATATATCTTATTTGTAAATCATCAACATTAACTCTAACAGTAGCTATGTTAGCACCAGTCAATCCCACATATCCTAATAAACGGTTATTTGTACCATAATTACCAGTAAGATTCCACCCACTAGGTTCGACTAAAGTAGCAGGCCATACTTTCATTCTCGCAATTGGCGCAGTATTATTTATTGATTGATAACGCATGTAATACCAATTATTTAATGTTACACTAGAATTGCCTGCAGCATCAGCACCCCAACTTACTAGATCGTTA
>JANNSE010000074.1:0-5193 GCA_031402215.1 Candidatus Woesearchaeota archaeon
AGGAACAAGATTGTATGCTGCAGTAAAAGGCGTAATAGATAATGGTTTGGAAATTCCGGCATCAGAAGATGTATTCCCTTCAGCAGACAGATTAAGTGGTAAGCACATTGCAGCATATGCAAAAGAAGGAAAGTTTAAGACATCACCGTCTGATATTGAAAAATCATTCAATGAATTAAAACAAAAATTAATGAAATAAATTAATAATTATTAAATAAATTAAACACATACAAAGGTATAACAAAATGTCACCAAAACCAATGGATAAAGAAACAGACAAAGTATTAATTGTTCCTATCGAGGAAGAGAAGATAGAGACAATAAAGATTTCATCTGATTTAGATAGATGGCAACCAAAAACAGAATTAGGTAAATTGGTTAAGTCTAGACAAATAATCACTATGGAGGATGTTATTGCAACAGGCAAACCAATCTTAGAGCCAGAAATAGTTGATATGTTATTACCAAACTTAGAATCAGACTTATTATTAATTGGACAATCAAAAGGTAAATTCGGTGGAGGATCCAGAAGAGTCTTCAGACAAACACAAAAGAAGACTAAAGAAGGTAACAAGCCGAAATTCTCCACATACGCTGTTGTTGGAAACAAAGATGGATATGTTGGATTAGGATTTGGAAAAGCTAAAGAAACTGTTCCTGCAAGAGAAAAGGCAGTTAGAAAAGCAAAATTAAGTTTAATCAAAGTTCTAAGAGGATCAGGATCATGGGCAGATGCAAGAACTGAGCCAAACAGTATTCCATTTACAGTAATGGGAAAATGTGGATCAGTAACTGTTGAATTAAAACCAGCACCAAAAGGAACTGGATTAAAAGCTCAAAAAGAAGTTGCTAAAGTATTAAAGTTAGCAGGCGTACAAGATGTATGGTCCAAAGTTAGAGGACAATCAAGAAACATGATTAATGTTGTAAAAGCATTAGAAGATGCATTAAGAAAATTGAACAGTACAAAGGTTCAAGATAAATACTTTAAGAGTTTATCAATCATACACGGACCAAAGTCCACAGAAAAAAAGACTGATTAAGAAAGGGGCAAATTAACATGACACAAATCGCAATCATAAGGATAAGGGGAACAAACGATGTTAAGAAGGAAATAGAAAGCACAATGTTTATGTTGCACCTTCACAAAAAACACACATGTTCAGTATATCCTAAGACTGATGCTCTAATGGGCATGCTTGAAAAAGCTAAAGATTACATAACTTACGGTGAATTAGACGAAGAAACTCATAAGTTATTAATTGATAAGCGTGGCATGACTAAGGAAGGAAAGACAGTTAATTATTTCCATCTACACCCACCAAGAGGCGGCTTTGAGAGAGGAGGAATAAAGACTCCATTCACATTAAAAGGTGCATTAGGTTATAGAAAAGATAAAATAAATGTATTAATCAAAAAGATGATATAATTTTTGATATCGATTAATTAAAATAATATTTATAGAGGCTAAAAATGTCATTAAACCGAAGAAAAAAAGCAATCAAATCTCGTGGAGCACGTTCACATGGCTATGGAAGTCACAAGAAACATAGAGGTAGTGGACACCAAGGCGGAGTAGGAATGGCCGGTACTGGAAAGAGAGCAGACTCCAAGAAGACTAAGATTTGGAAAGATGTTAAATACTTCGGTAGATATGGTTTCAATTCAAAGAACGTTGCAAAGATAAAAGCAATAAATCTATTCTACATAGAGACACATATTGACTTATTAGTTAAGAATGGTGTAGCAAAGAAAGAAGGCGACACATACAATATTAACTTAAAAGACTTGAAGTGTAATAAATTATTAGGTTCAGGAACTGTAACTAAAAAGTACAATATAAAGACTGATTTTGCAACTGCATCTGCAATAGATAAAGTTAAGGAAGCAAAAGGTCAAGTTGCACTAACTAAGAAAGCAGCACCTATAAAAAATTCTGTTAAAGCAGAATAAATTTTATTTTTATTATATTTATTTTAAGAGTTGAGTTCTGAGTTTATTGTCGGAGTTTAGTTATGCATCGTAACAAATTCATAAAACAGGTTTTGAATCTTACTGCGGCAGGCATATTTACTCCTTTAATTCTAGAATCTTGTTCTCAATCTAGTACTAATAAAACCGAAAGTAATTCTTCGAGTGCTTTAGATACGACTACAATTCCGACTGCTTCTAAAGATTCATCTTTAGTAGACATGACTAATAAGAGAGTAATATATAAGGATACACTTGATTCTACATATTATCCTCCGTTAGCAGAGAATTATACTAGAGCAAGATATTGTGATATAGTTGCACAGAATGCTTTGAAGAAATTTCCAGAATGTAAACCTTATCTAGATACAATAATGACTGCTAATGATAAGTATCGTACAATATTTGATATACCTCCAGAATATAATATCGTATTATTCAAACAAGAATCAGATTATGATCCTGATGCAATATCTTATGTTGGCGCTGTCGGTATAGCACAATTTATGCGTGAAACAGCTAAAGGTATGGGAATGAAGGTTTATGATTCTAGAAAGCATAAAGATTTAGCAAAGAAAGAATCAGAATTGAGAAGACTTACTGATGAAGCAAGCATTCTATATAATAATAAAGTTCTGGATGCATTAAAAGCAGATAATTTTGATGCTGTCAAGAAATACAAATTACAATATAATAAAGTATTCGCTGAAGCTACAGGACTACGAGGGTTAATAAATAAAATATATAGGCAAGAGCTATCGACGATGGATGATCAACGTAAAGATCCATTTGTATCTTGCGACATGTCTGTGAAACTTTTGGCAGAATTAGGTAGAGCTTGTCAAACAATATGGGGTGGAAAACCAGTACACAATATACTTAGAGCCTATGCTGCATACAATTCTGGCTTAGGTAATAGTAAAAGATTCAAGGGAATAATGGCCGTACCTGAAACAATGAATTACGTTAGAACTAATATGGTTAATTCAGATATAATATCGCCTCAACAACCAGACGGATTAATTTATGATGCGAATCCTCAAATACATTTAGAGTTATTAACAAACAAAATATATCAACTTAGAGAAGCTAGCTGAATATATTGATTTTTGTGTCTAAAATTAGAAAACAAATTTCCAAAACATCAGAAATGCGCTCATTTCTGGGCTTTGGAAATTAAAAATTAATTTCCAAAAGATTTATATATAGATTTATTGATAGTATTTTATTATTGTGAGTAGGTGAGTTGAATTTATGGCTATGCCGGTATATAAGATAAAAGGGGTAAGTAAAGTCTTCGATAAACGTGTTGTTCTAGATAACATAGATATAGATGTAGAAGGCGGAGAAATTCTTGGTTTAATTGGTGCTTCTGGTTCCGGTAAAACAACTTTGTTGAATATATTGATTGGTTTCTTGAAGCCTGAAGCAGGAGAAGTAACTTTTAGAAGCGAACACTTGCTAGATAGCGAGGAAGATTCTAAAGGATTTAAATCTGTATACAAAGAAACTGATAATTTAAAGAAAATAATTGGTATGGCTGCACAAGTGCCATCATTCTATAATACTTTAACAGTTAATGAAAATTTACAATACTTCGGAGCATTATATGGTTTATCTCCTGAAGTTATGAGAAGTAATATTACTACACTAATTAATTTAATGGACTTACAAGGTTCAGAAAATAAATTGGCTAAGAATCTTTCTGGTGGTATGCAGCGTAGATTAGATATGGCTTGCGCAATGATACACGATCCTAAGATATTAATCTTAGACGAGCCAACTGCAGACTTAGATCCATTATTAAGAAATCATATATGGAGACTTGTAAGAAAAATCAATAAGAGAGGCACAACAATAATTTTAGCTTCTCATCACTTATCAGAATTAGAATTATTGTGTTCTAGAATTGCTATCTTAAAAGAAGGTAAGTTGCTAGCAATAGGAACTCCAAATGAGATAAAGCAAAGATTCTCACAAAACGAAGAGATACATTTGGAAACATTCCCTGGAAACTATGAAGAAATTGCTCATATAAGAAGTTCAGAAGTGGCAAAGCACATAGCAAAGATAGAGGATAAAGGAACAAAATTAGTAATATATACTTCTAAACCAGAAATGGTATTAAACGCATTGATGAAAAGGCTTGAAGATTTAAAGGAGACTATTGTAGACCTTAAAGTTACAAGGCCATCACTTGATGAAATATTCATAAATATTACTGGTACGGATCAATCTAAGGCAGAAGAAAAAGAAGAAGACGAAGATCATAGAAGAAAGAAAGCTGCTAAGTAAAATAAAAATAATTTGCGAGAAGAATTATGAAAGTATTCAAAGTAACAAAAAAGAATTTGAAATTATTGATGAGATCTAAGACCTCTATGTTAGTTGTAGTGTTCGGTCCATTAATGATAATGCTTCTAGTAGGCTTCGCATTCAACAATAATACTGCATCAAAATTAAACATAGGATATTACGCTAATGAAAAGACTAATTTGACTAATTCATTCATAACAGCATTGAATGATAATCCTAATTTTATTTTATTAGAGTATGCTTCTGATTCACAATGTATAGCTATGATTGAGCAGGGCAAAGCACACTTGTGTATAATATTTCCTAATGAATTTAGGTTAGACAATAATAAGACTAATGAATTACAATTCTATGTTGACCAATCTAGAGCAAACTTCGTCTATGCAGTAATAGATACAGTATCTACTAAGATCGATATCACAAGTTCACAATTAAGTTATCAAATGACAAATGATTTGATTACAGTAATCGATAATACGAAAAAGAGCAACACAGAACAACTAACAAGAATACTAAAAATAAAGACAGCAATAGGAGATATTACAACAGATCTTGGTAACGTACAATCTAATTTAGATAAATTGGATTTCACAGCAACAAACGTTGATATAGCTCCGATAACTGCATTGTCTGTAAAAATAGATAAGAGCACAGATGACTTGAAAGATGCAGCTAATGGTTTAGTATCAGACGCACAAGCAGTGGTTGCTAATACTGGTGCTTGGTCTAATGATTCAGTACGTACTTCATTTAATTCCCAAATTACTAGCGCTAAATCGGAAATCGGCAATGCGACAAATGGTTCCGACACAAATATGGCTACGTTATTGACTAGTTTAGAAACATTATCTGAAGATGTTGATGCTCTAAACACTAAGTTAAATGATGCAAAGGCTGCAACAGGAT
>JANNSE010000075.1:0-1991 GCA_031402215.1 Candidatus Woesearchaeota archaeon
GTTATTTTAATTCCAATTCTTCAACACTTCCCTGGGCAGAGAAAACAGGGAACATGACATTGGTAACTCAGGCAGTAGTGCATTCTGTAATATATGATGATAAAGCAGGAAAAGCAAAAGGCGTAAAACTTTGGGCAACAATCTCAATTATAACATTAGTAATAATGATTCTATTAGTATTCGTACCAATGATAAAACATTGGTTGTTTAAGATATAAAAAGAATCATTCCCATTCTATTCCTGTCTTTAATGAATCGACAGATCTTGCGAATTTCTCCATATTACCTGCATTAAACTCGGCTCTTATAGCATTGAAGTCCGTCTGATAATATCTCTGTAGTATCGGTGCAGATTTAGATTCTGTGATTGCCCGGATATATACTACTCCACGATATATCTTATCTGCATTCTGCTTGATTTCCTCAAGTGCGGCAGCATCTTTTTTATCATTAAAGTATTTGAAATTGTCTTCAAGCCATTTAGCAAAATCTCTCTTATAATCGCCCTTATCTACATATTCATCAATGGTTTTATTAACATTCTTAGGACAAGTATTATCCATTTTATTTCCCCCTAAACTTTTTCATGTACGTACGCATCATAAAAATCTTTTAACAAGAACACCTTATGTATCTCCATCTTTTCTGGCGTTCTATTAAAAAAATACGGCAAAGCAAAAATCTTTAATATAGGATTCAGATTTAGCTTTTTACTTCCTTCAGTAAATGCTTGACTTGGATCTTCTGCAAACTTTTTAGAATCAACGATTCCTGGAAATCCATTATATACTTGAATAGTATCAATGTATCCAACTGCTTTGAGTTTCATTTCTGGATTATTTAGAAATTGATGCATTATTAAACCATAAAATCTAGAACGTTCAACGTATTTATCTTTCATAGAAGCAGTATGTTCCTTTAAAATATCTTTTGAAGAATAGTGTTCCATACAAACAGGTCTTGCGTTACCATAAACAAAGCTTTCTAGATTTTGAACAGGCAATCCTGCACGTAATTCTAGAGATTTTAGAGGTTTTGTAACTTCAATACACTGCGTTGTATCCAAATCATATACCATCTTGTAAAGTGCTGTTATTTGTTCATCCATTTTAATTATCTATTCATGTTCAAAGCTTAGTTTTTATAGTAATCATCTCTGAAGATATATAATTATCAATAACTTTGCTAATTCCTGAGAGTATAACATTATCAACAATTGAGCTAACAAAGCTTTGTGCTTGATTAGTGTCTCTCGGCAATATTGCAATCTTATCCAAATACTTTCCTTCAATATTTTCAAACTTTCTAGGCCTATCTAAGTTTATAGTGCCGAGTCTGATAAACATTATATCGTATGAATTATCACTTATACGTCCTTTTACGCTTCCTTTACTTCCGGGTATAGTTTGAGAATATCTTCCACGTGCAGTACTATTCACAACAACAATATCGCCAGTATTAATTTGTTTATCTTGCATTTGCACTTCTTCATGCTTTATCATATAATTAATGGTTTGCTGTCTAAAATTCATCAACTCACTCCCACTAAGAGTAGATATAGTGGGCGTATAATAATCAGAGATTGCGTAATCTTTTTTGAGTTTTTTCTGTGCATTTCTAATTATGTCGATTTCAGTGTCTCCTTGCACTGCATTTGGAAAGTGCAAAGCAATATAATTCACCAGAGCCAATATATTCTCATAAAAGCCGTAGGAAGGCACATCCTCATCTAATGACATATCTTTACTGCCTTTTTTTTCTTCAAAATATTTATCAATAGATGTGAATATCATATTTCAACCACTAAAGAGTTTATTTTTTTGGTGTAATATCTTTTTTGCCAAGTAGCTTATCCATAAACTCTTTAGGATTATATATCAATTCAGGACTCACAACTAGTTCTTTAACATCTGTAGACGGCAAAACGTACATGAAATCTGTCAATATATCCTCGATAGTTCCAACAAGTGCTCTAGCTCCTACTTTTGTTT
>JANNSE010000076.1:0-2338 GCA_031402215.1 Candidatus Woesearchaeota archaeon
CGCTCTTAATTGGAGCAATCATTGCCTTTAAATCCTCAACACGATGTTGACCGTCTGCATCAAACGTTACGATTATGTCAGCACCAACCTTTAAAGAATAATCAATACCTGTTTTTAATGAAGCTCCTTGACCGCGATTAACAACGTGACGTAAAACAATTGCTCCTGCATTTAGAGCAACATCATAAGTGTTATCCTTACTGCCATCATCAACAACTACAATATTATGATAATCGGCTTTTTTCAATCCAGAAATAACCTTGGCAATACTTTTACCTTCATTATAAGCTGCTATAACTATAAATATCTTCATAGTTAGACAAAACAAAAATGGTTTATTAATTTAGTGAAAAATAACTCTAAAATTATACTCTACCAATTGAGATATAGTTAAACCCTAATTTTTTCATATTTAATGGAGTGTAAATGTTCCTACCATCCACTATATTATAAGAATGCATCAGAGACTTGACTTTTTCAAAATCTAATTCCCTGAATTCATCCCATTCAGTAATAATTATTAAACAATCAGCATTATTCACAGCGTCATAAGGGGTTTTTGCGTATTCCACGTCCTTAAACAATAACTTCGCATTCTCTTCTGCAACAGGATCAAAAGCCACAACTTTTGCTCCTTCAGATTGCAATTGTTGTATAACAACTATACTCGGAGCTTCTCTCATATCATCGGTCTTTGGCTTGAAAGACAATCCCCATATAGCGACGGTTTTATCTTTAAGAAGAGGCAATAATTTTTTTATCTTTGGTAACAGGGAAGCTTTTTGTCTATCGTTGATAGAATCCACTGCATCTAATAACGAAGCGTTACAATGATTATCCTTTAACATATGTATAAGTGCTTGTACGTCTTTTGGAAAACAACTACCACCATAACCAACTCCTGCTTGTAAAAATCTTGGACCTATTCTAGTATCATATCCCATTCCCTTTGCGACTTCTTTAATATCTGCGCCGAGAACTTCACATAGCGAAGCCAGTTCATTCATAAAACTTATTCTAGTTGCTAACATTGCGTTTGATGCGTACTTTATCATTTCAGCACTTCTAATGCTTGTGACAATTATAGGCTTTCCAGTTCTAGCAACCGCACTATACAAATTAACCATCATTTCTTCTGCTTTCTTATCTTCGACACCGAGTACTATTCTATCAGGCAAACTAAAATCTTTAACAGCACTTCCTTCTCGCAAAAATTCTGGATTAGATACAACAGCGAAATCATGTTTTATTGGTTGATTTTCTATAATGATTTTTCTAACAGTATCAGCAGTACCTACTGGAACGGTGCTTTTATCCACAACAACTTTGTATCCATTCATATATTTTCCAATATCCGCAGCAACACTCCAAACATACTTCATATCAGGCCTATGATCTAATCCTTCAGGAGTACCTACGGCAATCATAATAATATCAGAATTCTCTATTGCGTGTTTAATATCGGTAGTGAAAATTAATCTACCTGCTTTAACATTATTATCCAAGATTTCTTTTAATCCAGGCTCATAAATAGGCATTATACCTTGCTTAAGCTTAGATATCTTTATAGAATCAATATCGACACATATTACATCATTTCCAAAATTTGCTAGGCAACAGCCATCAGTCAAACCTACATAACCAGTTCCAATTACTCCAATTTTCATAAAAAACACCAATAGAATTTACCAGAAACACAATTTATATACTTTGCTAAAGAAAAATCAGGATTTAGAATAAACATGGTTTTTATAGTATTAATACATCTTACGCTAAAAGATATCGTTAGAATTAAAAAAAGGAGGACAGCGAATCGAATTTCCCACATAGAAATGCAGTACACAACGAAACGTGAGGTTGCTTAACTTCCGAGTTCGAAAAGGGATCGGGTGTAACCAACCTGCTGTGGCCGTCCAAATAATAGGACTTTAATAATATTTATAAAGGTTACTATTTTGTCTTCAGAGGGGTAAACAGTATGAAAATTGCAGTATTTTGTGCGTATTTCTATCCGCATAAAGGAGGAGTCGAAACATATGTTAAGGAACTCTTTTCTGAATTAAAAGGTATTGATGTAACAATAATAACCGCTAATACAGAGAACTCTCCAAAATACGAGAAAAAATTTGGCATGAATATCTATAGATTTGATTGTTGGCATCTTATGGGAAAAACTTACCCCATAATTAAATTCTCAGAGAATAAAAAAATCGAGAAATTAATTCAAGATAACAAATTTGATTATATAATCACACAAACAAGATTTTTCCATACATCATATTTAGGCTCTCCTACTCCGACTCCTGGGCCAACTCCCACACCCACACCAACAACATCG
>JANNSE010000077.1:0-3660 GCA_031402215.1 Candidatus Woesearchaeota archaeon
TAAAAACTGAAAAAACAACGTTAAGAGATGGTCTATACGCGACCACTAGACTAAATAATGAGTTAAAACAAAAAGTTAAAATCATAGAAGATGATAGAATCAGATTTGAACGTGAACATCAACGTATGAGTGAAATGGAAAGAAAAAAACTTACTGATTTACAAACAATGTACGAGAAAAAATTGAGTGAGTTAGAAGCAGATAAGAAAGCCTTCGACGAAGAAAAAAGAACTTTCGAAGATAAACGTAAACACGCTTTCGAAGTTATACGTGAAGCAGCTACTGTGACTAAAGAATTAGACTATGTTAAGAGTATAAAATCATCAATTGAAGAGAGTAAGAAAAATGTTGAGAAAGAATTAACTGAGGATAAAGAATTAAAACAAGCAATAGCTTCAGCTCAACAAACCTTAGCTCAAGAAAAAGAAAATCTTGATAAGATGATATTCAGTAAATATATAGAAAATAAACTTAAGAGTATCAAACCTGAATATTTAGAGAAGAGACAGGATTGGAAGGCTGAACTTCATAGTCATCCATTATATGCGCAAATAGCTCAATGTAAAAAATTAGTGTTGCAACGTAATATTAATGAGGCAAAATCATTATATAATGCTATAAGAAAAATATATGAGCAATTGCAAATACCTGAAAAAGAGAAAGAAGCATTATACAATGCAATCAGAGAATTATATAATGATATTCAATTGAAAATTGTGGAAGCGCAATTACATTCGAGATAAAGATTTTAAATAACAAAAAATAAAAACATAATCTTTATAAAAGGATTATTGTTTCTAGCATAATAATTATTCGGTGCTAGTTTGGAGACCAAAATGTCTGAATATGAAGAAAAGCAATCAATGTCGACGAGATTCAAATCATTCCTAAGAGAATGTGTTAGAGTTTTCAAGATTACAAAGAAGCCTACAAAAGAAGAATTTAAGACTATAAGCAAAGTTGCTGGTTTAGGAATTCTAGTTATTGGTTTGCTTGGTTTTCTAGTGCACTTATTGAAGGTATTATTATTTAAGTAATGGTGAAAAATGGAAGAGACAAGCGTGAGTAAAATTTATTGTTTGAGAACAACTGCTAATCGTGAAGATCAAGTTATGGACTTTGTTGTTAGTAATGCTCAAAGAAAGAATATTCTAATCAATGCAGTTATCAGACCACATGGACTTCGAGGATATATATTCGTTGAAGCTCCTGATAAAAATACTGCTGAACAAGCTGCATTCGGTATTCCGTACGCAAGAGGAATTCTTCCTGCTGATATCAAATATACTGAAATTGAACATATGCTTGAACAAGTTAAGAAGGAAATGAATATTCAGAAGAACGATATTGCTGAAATCATTTCTGGTGCTTTCAAGAGAGAAAAGTGTAAGATTACTAGAGTTGATAAGGTTAAGGAAGAAGCTGTTGTTGAATTATTAGAGGCAGCTGTTCCAATTCCAATCACATTAAAATTAGATGCTCTAAAAGTCATTCGTCGTGAAGGCGAAGAAAGTGACGAGGAGAGTAATTAATACAGGGGAGGATTATTATGAGTAAACAGTCTATTGATGCTTTAATAAACGGTGGCCAAGCAAGTGCTGCACCACCATTAGGTCCTGCATTAGGTCCATTAGGAGTAAACATTGGTTTAGTAATTGCTGAAATTAACAAGAAAACAGCAAGTTTCAAAGGAATGCAAGTTCCAATCAAAGTAATAGTTGATAGTGATACAAAAGCTTTCGAGATTACAGTAGGAACTCCTCCAGCTTCTGGATTATTATTGAAAGAAGCCGGAATCGAGAAGGGTTCTGGTAAACCTCAAAAGGATAAAGTTGCAGATATTTTAATCGAGCAAGTAATTAAAGTTGCAAAGATGAAAGAAGATGCACTTCTTGGTAGAACTTTAAAGAGTAAAGTTAAGGAAATCATTGGTACAGCTAATAGTCTAGGAATATTAGTTGAAGGAATGGTTGGACGTGACGCTATAAAAGCAGTTGAAGCAGGTAAATTCGATGCTGAAATAAAGGCTGAGAAGACTGAGTTAAGTGCTGAAGAATTGAAGGGCTTACTAGAAGAGAAGAAGAGATTACAGGAAGAAGTAGAAAGAAGACACGCTGATGAATTGAAGAAGGCAACTGATATTGTAGAATCCTTAAAGGGTAAGGAGAAATCTGCTATCAAAGCTAAACTTCATGAAGCAGGTATTCCTGAAGATCTTATTAAGAAGTTATTACCTTCTGACGTCGGTGCTCAAGCTGGTGAAGCTAAGGGTAAGGGCGGCGCAGCTAAAGGTAAGAAGTAAACTTTCTTCTTTTATTTTTTTTATTATATTTTTCTAAATTTTAATTATGTATTCTAGAAGAACATTTACTATTCTAAAAGTTTAAAGAATTTATTCTGTAATTCTTGATTTATCTAAGAATGTGATTTTGTCTCTTAATGTTACTGTATATGTTTTACGTTCTACATCTCCTGCTTTATAACCGCCTGAAGATGTTTTGGTTAATGGTGTATATTCATAATCAACACTTAACAACACAGTCTTTTGTTCTTCAGGGTATACGAAATCATAGAAATCCATTATCATCGTATTTTGTATTGAATCACCAACTCTAAATAATCCATTCTCAGGATTGCTCCTGAATAAAATAGTTGAACCTTCCATTAATCTTATTTCGTTGATTACTATTGGAGGTCTAACTCTAGTATCATCATAGTCTGTTAATTTCATTTCTACCTGCATCATAGAATCAGTTCTATAAAATAAGTTCGGATATCGTACATATACATTTACTGTAAATCCTATGCCCGCCCATATGTTGAAGAATTCAGCATTACGTTGTGATGCATCATCATATACTACTAAACATTGATCGTTTTTACATACTCTATTAATATATTTTGCTTCGACTAGCTTTCCTGTTGATCCTTCATATTTTATTGTTGCATTACATGAACCGTAATCTGCTGGACAACTACACTTGCTTCCTGTAAGATTATTTTCAATTGGTTCAGGAACTTTATTTCCACAACAATTCTCAGCAGTTCTTGTCTTACAAGTTCCTGCAGCGCAGTATGGTGTTGTACAATTCTTTAATGTTTTAGCCAATATTATTGCACAATCATCATCTGTTGAACATTTTGATGTGTTTGTAGTTGTTATAGTCTTTGTAGTTGTAGGTATTTTCTTTGTACATGCAGTCAATCCAATTGTCAAAAGCACAACAAATACTACAAATAATAATAACACCAATGATTTTTTTGAGAACAAATTATTATACTTCATTAATTTAATTTGTTAGTGTGTATATTTAAACTTTTCGTTAAACTAATAAAAAGATTTATAAATATCAACATTCAGGATATACTAAAAGTAATTAAGAGGTGTTTGTCATGAACAAGAAGGGTTCTATGGAGTTAAGCGTTAACGCAATCGTTATTCTAGTCATTGCAATTGTAATGTTAGGCCTTATATTAGGTTTTGTCAAATCTAAATTTAGTGATTTGGATAATAGCTTGGTTTCAGAAGAACCAGAGCCTGCAAGAGCATCATTATCTGATCCGATTACTGTATCAAGACCTATGGTCGTAACTGGTGCTGGAAAGACTATTGGAATAAAAGTAAGTATGTATAACGGCGAAGCCACTGCTGCTACAGCT
>JANNSE010000078.1:0-15499 GCA_031402215.1 Candidatus Woesearchaeota archaeon
TGCCAAAGCAATAGAGGTTGGACAAGCTGTGACTTTCGAAGGATTGATTAGTATTGCTTCTACTGCACCTAAGGGTAAACACTTATGTAGTATAGACGCAACAACGCTTACTCTGTCAAGAGATTTTACAATTGAAGTTAAGTAAACAGGTGATATTTATGAAAAGACATTTAACAAGACAAGAAGAATTTGATATTCTTAAATTAGTATTGGATAAGTTCTTGCTATTAGGAATGTTTCTATTAGCGTTAGGATTGTACAACATTATTCAAGAATCTACTAGTTTAATTGTAGGACTTGCAGTAATGCTTGGCGGTGTAGTATTATTAATAATATTGGCCGTACTATTAGTTAAAGAATATGAGTTCATTAAGAACTAAATTTTTTTCTTTATATTTTTATATACTATATCTGACTTAAAATGAAACTAAAACGCAAAGGTGCCATTGAGCTTTCTGCAAATTTTATTGTAGTAATTATTATTTCTCTAATTATAGTTGTTGGCGGTCTAACAATGTTTTTTAAGATGAAGAATAATGCACAATCATATGTTGATGCACTAGATAGTCAAACTGAAGATCGTATTAAGAGTATGATGTTAAGCGGTACTGATAGAGTAGCGGTTTATCCTATTGATTTCACAATCGGTTCTAATGATGCTAAAATGGTTGGTGTTGGTATAACTAATATTCATAGTGGTCCGAACCCTACTTTGTTTAAAGTAGAGATAACTAATGTTCAAATGTATACCGATATTAAAGCTGTTCCAGAAGGCACACCGGTAGTTAAATCTTTACTAGTACCACCATCAAAATATTATGATATGACTCCGAACGCATTAAGTATTAATCCACATGATCAAAAAGTTAAAGGAATTTTAATTAAGATTCCAAAAGGTAGCATTAAAGGACAATATGTTTATACACTTAATGTAACTGCTGATAAAAGTGACGGTAGCGGATATAACGAATATGGTATATTGCAAGTATTTGCTAATGTTAAATAAATACTTTTTCTAAGAAAAATTTATTATATTCCTTTTACCATATCTATTAAGAATTTTTCAGGATCTTTTGCTAGAACAAAATGTGAAGCTAGTAATACTCCTTTTGCACCATTCTGTAATGCAACTTTAACATCATTATTATCTTTAACGCCTGCTCCAACTAATACCGGTATGTTACCACATTCTTTGACTGCTTTTGTTATTACATCCGGCTTTGCTTGACTTACACTTACTTCTCCGCCTATTAATTCTGGTGGTTCTACTGCAATAAATGTTGGTCTAACAACCTTAAACTTGGCTATTTGCTTTGCTTCAACATGATTCTTTGCACATACTATGCTTGTCATGTCTAATTCTTTTAATCTGATTACAGTTTTTTCAATATCTGTTAATGAAATATTCTTTTCAGAATGATTTAATATTGATCCTCTTACATTTATATTTAATAATTGTTCTGGTACAATATTACCTGTGCTCTTGCCTATTGGAGCATAATCTGCATGTTGTGCAAATATTGGAATCTTTACTCTTGATGCAACTTCTTTCAAATCAGTTGCTTGAACACAGAGTATTATATTCAAGTTAGTTGCTTTTTGTACTTTTTCCGCAATTAATGCTAACTTTACTGCATTAGAACTAGTGCCTTCATTGTATGTTTTCAGATTTAATACTATAAATGGCTTTGTAAAGTCTAGTTTCTTAACGACAAATGGTTTCTTGTTGAAAAACATATTATATCATAATCACGTTTGTTTATAAAAATTGTTCCCCACTCTAACGGAAGAACAAGCAGTATTTGCGGTCTAAATCTTTATAAATTCTAAACATAAACCATATGTATGAAACAAGATAATCCTATTCCTAACACTAAAGTCGTTAATGGTAAGACCGTATTTAATTGTACTTTATGTGGTAGTTGTTGTCATATCAGAGAAAAAGATAAAGGGATAAGCAACGAAGAGGAAGAACAGTATAGACATTATATGTTTAATAAGTTTGGAATAATATATTTAGCTCGATTGACTGATATTACTATTAATGTTTGGCCTGAAGAAGCTGAAAAATTAAAGGAAGAAGCAAAGATTAAAGGAGTAAAACTTAAGATTGTTCCTAAACGCGCTGTATATGATAAATCTCATCACGAGTTAATAATTCTTGATTATTATTTAGACCACGATATTTGTCCATTCTTTGATAAAAAGAGTAAATTATGTGGTGTTTATTCTATTAGGCCAATAATCTGTAGGTCTTATCCTCTTCTTACAACTAAGAATCTCGGCAAGTGCGAGTATAAATTGAGTAATCCTGATGATTATGATTCTGAGAAAGTTGAAGCTGAGAAACTTGAGAAGATGATTAATATGCAAAAACAAATAATAGAATCATTGATTTCTAAAGGCGAGATTGTAGTTCCTGAACAAATTACTAATGTTCAAATGGATGATATTCTTAGAACTGCTAAGTTTAAAGAATTAAGAATAATGGATAAAATTTAGTTTTTGATTAATAATCTATCAAAGTCTTTTCCGAATAATTCTTTAGCTAATTTTTCTAAATGTGATTTTAAACTAAATGTTGGTTTAAAGAATCTATCTTCCATAACTAGTATTATTATATCAAATTGTTGACCTTCCACTAAATATCTTAGAGTCTCGGTTTCACTCGGATGAGCAAATTCTATATTAACGACTGGCTTTTTTCCCTCTAGCATAAAATATTCTAATTCCTCTCCGCTTAACACGAGGCTTTCATTCATAATTTTAGAAAGTTCTGTCTTAAAGAAGTCTAATAATGCTTTAACTTTTTCTTCAGATGTATGGTTGTTCATTTTAGTTCACAAAATAAGAAATAAAAAATTTAAATCTCAAATATGCTCGGATCTACCTTCTTTTTATTTGGTAGTTCTATTCTTTTTTGTTCAGCAATCTTTGGATCTAATGAAGTGTCAACGTTTCTTATTGTCGTTCTTGGTCTTGCTACTGTTGGTGCTTCTTGTGTTTTCGTTGGTGTTAATTGTTGCTTTTTAGTCCAACATTTATCACAATATTTCTTTCCACCATTTACTGCTAGACACTCTTCACATATGGATTTTCCACACCATCCACAATTGTATGTGCATTCTATTTGGTGTTTCATACATCTTGGGCCAGATACCGTTTTAATAACCATAGGACTCACCTTACTCAATTTATACTAAATATGCTCACACTCTTCAATTGGATATTAGTATACTTATTTATATACTTTTGGATTCTGTCTTCCATAAGAATAAGCCAGCTATTACGATAGCTAGCAAGCACAACCATTGGCCTACGTTTAAGCCAGCGTACAATGGTTCATCTCTCAAGAATGTCATTAAGAATCTTAAAACACTATATCCTAGGATAAATATCCAGAATATTGTGCCTTTTTTGTACTTCTTGTATAGATAATATACTAGTAATATTCCGAATAATAGCAGTATTGTTAATGCTTCATATATTTGTGATGGATGTCTACAATACGTGTCTATTTTTGTGAACACAACACACCATGGTACATCTGTTATACGTCCGTATAATTCTGAATTCGTATAATTTGCTAGTTTTCCAAAGAATAACGTTAATGTTGCAGGAATTACAGCTAAGTCTGCAATATCATAGAAGTTTATTTTGTATTTTTTACAGAAGTAATATGTTACTAATATTGCTCCAACAAATCCTCCCTGGAAACTTAGGCCCCCGTTCCATATCTTGAACATTTCTGATAGATTGTTTAAGTAGTATGGTGCATTGTATATGAATACTTCAAATATTCTGGCCATCAATATTGAACCAATGATTAACCAGATGATGTATATGTCGAGTTGGTCTTCATTGAGTTTTAATCGCTTGTGTATGATTGCTCTTCGCAAGAATAAGTATCCCATTAAGAATCCTAATGCATAAACTAATCCATAATATCTTATGTCTAACGGACCTATGCTAAATAGAATTGGATTAATGTTATTTACGAACATACTTGAATGATGTTATAAGAATATAAAAATGTAATGAAAAAAATTAGATTAGATACTTTCTATCAATCGGTGTGAAGTCATCCGCTACTTCTAATAGTTTTGAACTTGTTGTTTGTTCGAATCCTACTACTTCAACTCTACATCCGAGACCTTTCATGTATGTTAACAAGTCAGCAAAGTCTCCATCTCCTGAAACTAATACGATTGTGTCGACTTTTGGCGCGATTCTGATTGTATCCATTGCTATGCCAACATCCCAATCTCCTTTCTTGTTTCCACCATAGAATGTTTGTAAATCTTTACTTCTAACTTCGAATCCAATATTCTTTAATGCATCTCTGAATCCTTGCTCTTCAGGCATGTCTGCTTTAATTACATATGCTAGCGCTCTTACAAGTCTTCTATTATTGACTGCCTTCTTTAGTAACATCCCAAAATTGACTTTTCTATTGAATAAGTTTTTACCCGAGTAATACATATTTTGTACGTCTACGAAAACGGCAACTCTTTGATCTAAATGTTTTGCCGCGTCTTCATTTATTATTGCTTTAGGTTTAATTTGTTGAATATTTGGTTTATTTACTGTTGCTTGTTTTACTGGTGTGTTTGTTTTTGTTGGTGCCATATGTTTTCCTCTTAATCACTCATGCATTTGCATTTCTTTAATTTTTCAGTTCCCTCTAATGATTTTAATATGATTTTATTCTCTTTCTTTATATTCTTTCCGTATGGACAATTTACTACGTGTAAAATGTTTGATTTTTTTGAAATATAATATTTCTTTGATTCTTTCAAGTCCTTTAGGATTACTTGTTTTGTTTCTGATAATTGTTTTTCTTTTAATGGTTCTACATTTATCTTTAATTTATCTTTGTCTTGCTCGAATTTCTCTGCAATTTTTTGTTTTAAGATGTCTGTGATTACGGACTTATCTAAGACTAACTCGTCTCTTTTGAATAGAATATTACATGGTTGACAATAATACAAGAATACATCATTACCCTTTACATCTCCATGACAAATAGGGCATCCTTTCTGTACTGTTTCAATGTTTGCTTCATCTCTGAATAAGGCCATACATATGCTTTGACTATGACATTTATATTTGTTGTGATTTGTGAAAAAAGCATAAGTGACACCACTTAATCATAGAAACACTTTTAAATTAAGTATATTTACTTCAATTCATGATTCCAACATATTCTGCTAAGATTGTACAGAAAGTTAATTTAGATAAACTTACGTTTCCTTCTGCAAATTTATTATCTGAGAGTTATTATTCTGATGATTGTGAAATAGTCAGTAATGACTTGTATGTTAATATGCAGGGATGGGATTGGAAAGGATATCAATATGTTTATGGTGTTGAGAAAAAAATTGTCGATTATCTTAATGCTAACGCTAAAACACCTGCACAGTATGAGAAATTAATCGATAAATTATATGAAAAGAATTCTAAACATATTGATGATTTAGATAGACTTGATGTTGGTGTAGCTTCACTTGTAGCCGCATTATCTGCTTACGGATGCGCTCCATTGACTAGTTGTAGTGGTCATCCAAGAGGCGCTAAAGGTGTTGTTCCTAATGTAGTATTTTTCTCACACGAACCTGTTGCAAAGAAATTATTAGATTTAGCCATTACTTCAAAGATTGGATTAGAAAATCTTGAAACCGATGAAGGATATACTGGATTAATGATTTATTCTAATAGTATTGTTGGATTGATGGACTTTAGCCAGACGTTGTATAAGAATTTCCAGTAAACCATCAAAATTACTGTTTTGGGGTTTCCTAGAAACTAAAGGTTTCTAGTAAACTATTTAAACCACCCTCTAATCTTTCTTCTAAATGAAGTCTTATAGTTTTAAGGATGTTGAATTTGAAATATTGAAGTTCTGGGAAGAATGTAATATTTACAAGAACGTTAAACATAAGGGTCATGGTAAAGAGAAATTCTATTGGCTACAAGGTCCACCATATACTTCTGGTAGAATGCATCTCGGCACTGCATGGAATAGTGCATTAAAAGATGAATTACTTCGTTATAAAAGAATGAAGGGCTTTGATGTATGGGATCGTGGAGGCTATGATATGCATGGTCTTCCTATTGAAGGTAAAGTTCAAAAGAAATTCGATTTACACACTAAACATGATATTCAAGAGTTCGGTTTAGAAAAGTTTTCACACGAGTGTATCAAGTTTGCTGAAGAAGGCGCAGCAACTATGAGTCAAGATATGTGGAACATGGGTGTTTGGTTTAATAACGAAAACGCTTACTATCCAATTCATAATTCTTATATGGAAGGAGAATGGTTCTTAATTAAGAGGGCTCACGAGAAAAATAGATTATATAAGGGTAATAAAGTTATGACTTGGTGTAAATCTTGTGAGACTGCACTTGCAAAACACGAGTTAGAGTATAAGAATGTTGAAGATAATTCTATCTTCGTTAAGTTTAAAGTTAAGACTGATGAGTATTTGATTATATGGACTACAACTCCATGGACTATTCCATTCAATTTAGCTGTAATGGTTAATCCTGAATTAGATTATTTGAGAGTTAAAGTGGACACGGGTCATGGTAAACATGAAACTTGGATTGTTGCAGCTGCTCTTGCTGGAGTATTTATCAATGGTGTTGCTAATAAGCAATTTACAATAGTTGAAGAATTTAAAGGGGAAAAATTACTTGGACTTTCTTATGAACATCCATTCCATGAATACATGCCTTATGCTGAATTAAAAAAGCATAGTAAGAATATTCATACTGTAATATTATCAGAAGAATATGTTGACACATCTGCTGGAACTGGTCTTGTTCATTGTGCTCCTGGATGTGGTCCTGAAGATTATGAAGTAGGAAAGAAATACGGGATTGCTGCTTTCAATAATATTGACGAATTAGGAGTATTCCCTATTGAAACTAATAGATTTGCAGGATTAACGGCTAAGAGTGATGATAATTTATTTATTGATATTTTACGTGAGAAAGGCGCTCTAATTGAAACTACGTATGTAGAACACGAGTATGCTCATTGTCAGAGATGTCATAATCCAATTGTATTTAGATTGACTGATCAATGGTTCTTTAAGACTGAAGATATTAAAGATAGAATGGTTGAATTAAATAAGGATGTTTATTGGTATCCAGAAACTGCTAAGAATGCATTTGATTCTTGGTTAAAGAATTTGAAGGATAATTCTATTACTAAACAAAGATATTGGGGTACAGCAGTTCCAATTTGGATTTGTGAAAATACTAAGTGTAATAAGTATGAAGTAATCGGATCGATTAAAGAATTAGAGGGAAAGGCTTTACATCAATTGCCTCCTAACTTACATAAACCGTGGATTGATACTGTTAAATTAAAGTGTACTTGCGGACACACTATGACTAGAATTCCAGATGTACTTGATGTATGGATTGATGCTGGTACTGCTTCCTGGAATTGTTTAGATTATCCAAAACAAACTGAATTATTTGATAAATATTTCCCAGCTGATTTCATAATTGAGGGTAAGGATCAAATAAGAGGATGGTTCAATTTGTTAATGGTTGCTTCTACTCTTGCATTTGATAAAGTTCCTTTCAAGAATGTTAGTATGCACGGATTTATTACTGACGTTGAAGGAGAGAAAATGTCAAAATCTCTTGGAAACATAATTAGTCCAACTGAAGTAATTTCTAAGTTTGGTGCTGATACATTACGTTATTATGCAATTGATATCACAATTGGAGATGATATGAGCTTTAGTTGGGATGAAATTTCATTGAAAAATAAGAATTTAATGATACTTTGGAATTTACACAATTTCTTAATTGAATTCAAAGAGAATAATGGATTAAAATTAGTACATAAACCAGTACTTGGTGATGAAGAGAGATATATGTTATCTAGATTAAATTCAACTATTAAGAAGTTGACAGCTGAATTGGATGCATATCACTTAGATGCTGCTCCACACTTACTTGAAGACTTGTACATGGATTTATCTAGAGTTTATATTCAATTAATTAGAGATAAATCTGTTAGTGGTAGTGATGATGAGAAAGAAGCAATTCTTTATACTCTATTCCATACTTTAATGGGTGTAATTAGAATGTTCTCAATAGTTTGTCCAATGATTACTGAGAAGATATATCGCGATTTAATGAATCACTTCGATTTAACTTTAGAATCTATACACATGTATGATTGGCCTAAAGTTCATGAAGAATTAATTGACGTTACATTAGAAAAAGGCATGGATGACGTACTTTCTGTTGTACAAGCCGCTTTATCTTGTCGTGATAAATTAAATTTAGGGGTTAGATGGCCTTTATCTGAATTAGTTGTTGATACTAAATTAGACATATCAGCATTGAATGCTTTAATTATGAAGCAAGTTAATGTGAAGAAAGTTACGTTTAAATCTCTTGATGTTCCAATGAATGTTAAACCAAACTTCAAGACACTTGGTAAAGATTTTGGTCAAAAAACGCATCATGTTGTAGCAATGATTGAAGAACATGCAGTAATGATTGCTGAGCATATTAAATTAAATAAACCATATGTAAATGATGGCTTTGAAATTACTTCAAATCACGTTGTATTAGAGAAAATCTGTCCTGCTGATTATGTAATGGCAGATTTCAAGAGTGGAACTGTATATTTGAATAAAGTTTCGTCTCTTGAATTGGAACTTGAGGGATATGCTCGTGAAGTTATGCGTCGCGTTCAACAATTACGTAAAGATTCTGGATTACACAAGAGAGATACAATTGAATTGTTTATAGATACTGAACTTGAGATTGATTCATATTCTGATTTAATTGCTGAGAAAGTTGGAGCTTCTAAAGTTGTATTTGGTCACAACGACTTCAAGTTCGATGCAACAGTTTCTGAGAAGATTAAAGGTAAGGACGTTAAGATTGGATTTAATAAGGTATAATTCTTTTCGAGATTCTCGTAAATCTTCCGGTTTTTTCTGAGTAAGACATATTAAGAGTTTTATGTTACAGTTTCTATGACTAGATATTACGTTGATACATGTTTATGGATTGACTTTATTGAAGGTAGAACTGATAATGATGTGTTTGTCAAAATTATTGAGAATGAAGATACAATAGTGTACTCTTATCCTCTTGAGAAGGAATTATTGAAATATTTAGATCTTACTCGATTAAGAATGCTATACTCTTTATTATCTTCTAAAGGATTGTTGTATTCTGTGAATGTTGCCGATATTGAGAAATTGGAAGCTCATGAATTATCTACTTCTATATAAATATTACCATAAGAGTTGTCCAGTGAGACAAGTACAACAATTTAATAAATTGTTTAATATATAGAACATACACCATTAACATTGTCAGTTAATTCTCTTCTTAAACCTTCTAATCAAACATAATACATTTTCATCAATACCTTTATAAATTAGTTATCCTAGGATGTATTAAGGGTGTATTAGTTGAATAAAATCGCAATAGATAGATCATTAGCTGAAATAACTTTAAGAAAATACGAGAAGCCAGACACGTTAAAAGATCGTGAATTAGTTAGAAAATTATGTCTTTCCGTAGGATTATTACAACCAGGCGATTCTAGAGATATTATTGTTGACATTCTATTTGTAATGTTAAAATCTAAAGATCCATTAACAAGTTTAGAAGTTGAAGAACACGTAATTGCATTTAGAAAAGAACATAAATTACAATTACTAGGAATAGCATCAAGTAATATTAGAAGACAATTATTAAGATTAAGAGAATTATTCATAGTTGAAAAAGTAAAGAATTCATATATAATAAATGAAAATACTACATTACAATATATCTTTGCTGAAAAGATTGAAAAGTATTACTTAAATTCTATTGTAGAGCGTGTTAAAGAATATGTTACAGAGATTGATAAGAGATTTCCGAGACAGTAGACAAAAGATTTCCGAAACATCCGTAATTCTTCCGGAAAATTCTAAGATAGACTTATTAAGAAGTGTTCTCTAACAGTAACATAATCACAAACTTTATATATTACTTTAAGTAATAGTGCTATTACTATGAGTAATAGTGAAATAAAGATACTAAAACTGTTGTTAGACCATAAAGAAGATAAATTTACAATTAAGAAGATTTCAGAAAAAACTAAACTTAATTATAGAATAGCTTATGAAAAAGTATTAACATTACAAAAAGAAGACTTAATTAAGATAACAACAGCCGGTAACGCTAAATTATGCGAGTGTACATATAAATTCAATAACACCTTATTTGAGACTGAATATGAAAGAAGATCTGAATTATGTAAAAACAAGGATTTTCTTATTATACAAAGAAGATTATCTGAATTAAAATTCCCATTTATTGCTTTACTGTTCGGCTCTTACGCTAAAGGATTAGAAAACAAGCATTCAGACATAGACTTGCTATTTATTGGCGGAAATGAAAAAGAGCTAAAATCAGAAATTTCCTTACTACCAGACAAAATACATGTAACATACGTAACTTACCAAGATTTCATACACATGGCTAAAAGTAAAGAATTCACAGTCGTAAGTGAAGCCATAAAAAACAACATCGTACTTATCGGCATTGAAGAATATTATCGATTGATACAAAATGCTGGACAAACAAAAGATAAAGGAATCTGAAAATAATGTTAAACAATATTTAATAGAAGGCCTAATAAAAAAAGTCAAAACGGACAGACAAATACAAAACATTTTTCTAAGAAACGCTAAAGAAAGTTTAAGAGTGGCAGAAGAAATACAAAATCTTTCCGAGTTATGGGTGATTGTATGCTCATACTATTCAATGTATTATTACGCGAATGCTGTTCTTCTAGAATTAGGATATAAAATAGGAGATAAGATAGTTCATAAAGTAACATCAGATGCAATGATAGTGTATGTTAGAGGAAAATTAAAAGAATCATTAATTGAAGAATACGAAACTGTAAAAGAAGAAGCATTAAACATCGCAGGGATAAGAGCTGATGAAATAATAGAATCATTCGAATTTGAAAGAAATAAAAGAAGTTTAATACAATATCAAACTATAGAATTAGATAAGCAATCGAAAGCAAAAACCTCATTATATAGAGCTAAAGAATTTACAAAAGAAATGGAAAAATTACTTTTAGCGTGATTTCCTATATCTTGCAAAGGGTAGGGACAACTTGTCCCCCTCCTTTACGAATAAACTTTATAATACACATAAATATATCTAGAGTATGTCAGATACAGTCTATATTCCAGAAGAGGATTCATTCTTACTTGCAGGATGTGTAAAGAGATATGCAAAAGGCAGAGTGCTAGATATTGGTTGTGGTTCAGGAATTCAAGGCATAACAGCATTAAAAAATCCAAAAGTTACAGAAGTCACATTTAGCGATATTAATCCAAAAGCGTTAAAATACGCAAAAGACGCATTAACAGAAGAGAACAATTCTAAATCAAAAAAAGTACATTTCATCCATTCAGACTTATTCAATAATATCAAAGACACATACGACACTATTATTTTTAACCCGCCATACTTACCAGAAGATGAATTAGATAAAGAAGTCTTAATCACAACTGGTGGAAAGCATGGATATGAACTCACAGAAACGTTCCTCAAGCAAGCCAAATCTCATTTAAACATAGACAGTCAAATTCTATTACTATTCAGTTCATTATCAGATAAAGGTAAAATAGATAATATAATTAAATCACTAGATTACAATAAGTTTCAGATTGGTAAAGAAAGCGTATTCATGGAACAATTATATGTATATCAAATAAAAATAAAGACAAACAACATTCTAAGAGGTCAAAGAGGTATTGTTGAAATACAAGGTAACGTTGCAATAAAAAGAGCACGTACGAGTCATTATGATGCTGAAGGCGAAGCTAATTTTCTTAAATTATTAAATAAGAAAGGAATAGGGCCAAAATATATCTCCCATACTAAAGATAGTCTATCTATGGAATATATCGATGGACTAAGAATATTAGATTACTTGGCAGACAAAAACACCACAAAGAAAGATATAATCAGTGTAATCGAAAAAATACTCGTTCAAGTATATGATATGGATAAACTAGGCATAAGCAAACTAGAATTAACGCATCCATATAAACATATTATAGTAAGAAATAATATTCCTGTTCAAATAGATTTTGAGCGTTGTACATATACAAATAAACCAAAGAACACAACGCAATTTATTCAATTTTTGTGCTCTGGAAAGGTTAATCATATAATCAAAGACAAACACATCAAAGTCAATGTTAAAGCATTAAGAGAACTAGCATTAAAATATAAAAAAGATATTAAAAAAGAATATATAAAAGAAATATTAGAGTGTTTACTCTAATTGTATCTTATGCAATTCATCCTTGATAATTTGCAATACTGCATCCATGTGTGCTGGTACAAACTTAATTGTTCCTGCGCATTCGTGTCCGCCACCATCTGCATTTGCTTCAGGTAACTTCTCTTGTATTGTATCAATTATCTTTTGAACTGGCAATATTGGTTTTGTTGCTCTAACAATTATCATATCAGATACACATCCAAGACTTATTACAGGAGTATTTTCTTTACCTGCAGCTACTTGGTCATGTATTAATCCAATAACCTTACCAGCTGATGGATACGTAAATCGAAGCGTGTACTTCTCTAAATCAATGTAATTTAATATAATTCCATTAATATCAAGTGTACGCAAGTATGGTAAAGTTGATTGTAATTGTGTTTCAACTCCTACTCGAACTTCTTCATTTATCATATCAACAAACTCACTACGCATCAACAATTCCTTTATAATCGGCGTTGATATATCAAATTTCATGTGATATGCCATAAAGTCTATTGCAATTCCAATTCTAGTCAATTCTTCTCTAGATACACCAGAATTTTTAATATAATCTTCAGTTTCCTTAATATTACATCTATCAGCTACAGCTGCAACTGCTGGAACTAACTTATTTTCATAAGTTTCATCAATCATTCGAGCCATTTCATGACATAACATTCCAGCACTAGTCTGTGAATCTAATCCAAATAAGTATGGATTTAGATGAAGTTCTAAATATTCACATACTCCGCTTGTATATAATCCATCTTTAACTTTGTTTAAGATTACTGGATTGTGATGATCTATTACGATTGCATCGTATCCAAGCATTTTCAACATCTTTAATGCAAACATGTCTTCAGGCGTTGATCCATTATCAACAACTATAATCAGTGGCTTTTTTTGTCCATGATTTTCAGTTATTCTTTTAGATAATGATATATCTCTAAATACATCTGTTACTTCATAGAATGGTGCTCTACTTGGACTTCTGTATAAATTATATTCTGGATTTACCCCGATTGTCTTCATCATATTAGAACATGCGATTTCAAGGGCTATTCCTGAACTTATCCCATCAGCATCATTATGATGTCTAATAAGTATAGGTTCATTATCAAGAACAGCTTTTCTAATCCTTTGTGCAATAATTAAGAATCTGTCTTTCATAGTATCATATCTTGCAGATTTAATACTAAAATCAGTTCTTTTTGGTTTACTCAATTTCGCAATTATTTCATCGAAATTTGCATTAGACTTATCCATTCTAACTATTTCAATTTGTCTTCTTCCAGCCCTATCGCTAACAGGACCCATCAGATGAACTACATCATCTACTTCGAAATTAGAATCCTTAGTAACAGCATCAATACTTGATTCGCCATCACTTACTAAAAATACAACAGGACCAGGCTTTGCCTTTCTGTTAATCTTAACTATTCCATCGAAGAATGAGCCATCTTTTGCATCCATTATTCTAGATGTATTTGATTCTGTATCTCTATAGGTTATTCTAGTCTCACTATTTTTTTCGTTTTTATTCATTTTTTTCCTCTTTAGAAAAAGAAATATCACATAATACTAATTATAGTATTAATAACTTAATTAAACTTTTATTAAATTTTTTTCAATTAATTTCGAGAATGTCGAGCTTCACAAGCACGAATTATCGTCGTTTTTCTTTTTCTTACAATATCAAGAAACATTAAGTTATTTATAAATATTATGTATTAAGTATAAATTAAGAATAAAAAAATATCTTAACTTGCTCTAGTTACAGGAGTAGGTGTAGGAGTAATTACAGGACTTGGAGTAACGTAAGTAGTCTTAGTTATTACAGGCGGAGGTAAATCCGCTTTAGCATACAATTCAGTCACCTTACTTGATAAACTCTCTTGATAAGCTAATTCTGCTTGTAATGTCTGATTTAGCGCACTCAATGATTGTTCAATACGTTGTTGAGCCAAGTACGTGTCTTCTTTACGTATGTTTTGGTATGTCATCGAATTTGCAGTCGTTAATTGATTTGCGTAATAAAATATTGCTGATGACAATAACACACTTATCACAAATACTATTATAACATTAGTCTTTTCCATATTAATCATCCTCGTAATCGTCCTCTTCATCATAATCCTCAAAAACAATAGTTGGTGTTTGAACTGGTTCAATAGGCGATTCTACAAAAGTCTCCACAATTACGGGTTGCCTATTGTTTAATATCTCGGTTAAATTTTGTAGATCATTCTGTAACAAGAGATTCTGTGAATGCACCATATCAGTATAATCAGCTAGAGATTGTGCGTATTGTGAATAATACGCGTTTTGTGCTTGTAATTGATTTACCTCACTTACAATACTTTTCATGTCATATAATGATTTAGCAGAGCCAGCGAGTGTAGCCGAGCTTGCTGATAGTACTAATATAGACAATAAAATGAATACGTGTGCCATCTTACTAGTGTTATTATCTGTATTATACACGTAAATCACGCCAAGTATTGCTGCAACTAGTACAAAATATAATTCTTTAAATAAATTCAAAGAAACATATGTCAAACCATTATCAGTCACAGTATTTAATAGACCAAACAATACTAGTGTTCCGAATGTAAATGCAAATACAACTAACGTTATTCCTGTCAACGTTTGCATGTTTAATATATTGTTTTGTGAACTCATTTTAAACTCATTTGAATGCAAATCTCTCGTCATGTATATTATCGTTTGAAACGTTTTTCATCGCTAAAGCGCCTCTTATGGACGTTTTTAGACTTACTGGACCACAAAGATAGTATTGTTTATTTTTTAGTGTACTAATCTTTGATATTGCATCTAAATTTAAGTATCCTGATTCGTCGCTTACCCAAGGAAATACTCTAAAATTCTTGTTTGATTTAGCTATTGATTGTAATTCTTCTAAATGTACAAATTCGCTTTTACTTTTAACAGTATAATATAAATCAATTTTTCCAGTCTTTGAATTTTTAATATCGCTTGCTAATCCTAAAAATGGAGTAACTCCAATTCCTCCAGCAACCCATATTTCATCTGCAAAGCCTTTATTTGATTGATGGAATCTACCGTATGGACCTTCTACTGTTACTTTATTACCTTCACGTAATTTATCTAGTTGACTTGTGAAGTCTCCCAAATTCTTTATGATTATTC
>JANNSE010000079.1:0-6831 GCA_031402215.1 Candidatus Woesearchaeota archaeon
TTTATTTGGGAACAATCCCATCTTCCGAATGCTAAAACCTTATCCATTTTTTTGTGAACCTCGAATATTATTATCTACAATATTATGTGTATCAGTATGAGGAATTTTGGGGTATTTATAAATATTTCGCGTAGAATATACGTGAATCAGAATAATCTTTATAAATACGATTCTAGGTGTTATTTTTTAATGACAGATATTACGAGTAAGACTACAAAATCTAGAACTATGTCCGAAGCAATGCATGATGATAAATCAAAGAAATCTTCAGCACATGCGCCTGAACAAGATAATGTGCCTTTGTATAAGAAGAAAGAGGATAGTGTTAAGTATTCCATTAAGGATGGTTTGTTTGTTTCCATCAAAGTTGGTCTAACAGAGAACTTTGTTATGCCTTTTGCAATCGCGTTAAATGCAACTAGTTCAATGCTTTCGATATTAAGTTCTGTACCGCCTTTGTTTGCATCGTTCATGCAATTATTCTCGCAAAATTCATTAAAATTTTTCAAGACTCGTAAAAATCTAATCTTTTGGACAGCGTTAATTCAAGCATTCATGTGGCTACCCTTGTTGTTAATTCCGTTAATCGCTAGCGGTAATAATCATTTAGAATTTTTATTACTAATAATATTTGTAACTTTAGAAACAACAATAGGAACATTCCAAGGACCAATATACAACAGTATTCTTGGAGATATTATTGATGATAATAAACGTGGAGAATTTTTCGGTAAGCGAAACAGGGTAGTTAATGTAATGGGTTTTGTTAGTACAATACTTGCAGGACTCATATTGAGTTTTTTTAGAGATATGGATACGAACGGAACAACACATTACGTATTTTTTGGATTTGGAATATTATTCTTTTTAGCATTTGTATCGAGGTTAATATCATCATACTTCAAATATAAAATGTATGATCCACCATACGAAATCCCTAAGACTAAGATCAAATTTACTGCATTCTTAAAAAATATGACTCACAATAATTACGGCATTTTTGTAATGTATATTTTCATGTTTAGACTCGTGGCCAGTATTTCTGCACCATTCTTTGCATTATATCTTCTTAAGGACATGCAGATGTCTTATGTTTATTATACTCTAATAATTGGTGTTGCTATTGTTGCAAGTTTTATCACAATGGGTTTCTGGGGTAGATTAATTGACAAACGTGGAAGTAAATTTGTATTAACAATATCTGGATTCATGATCCCTATAAGTCCTCTTCTCTTAATAATCGCTGTGTATATCCCTAATCCTACAACAAGATTGATATTTTTGTTATGTGAAGAAGCATTCAGTGGAGCAGCATGGGCCGCATTTAATTTATCAACTTCAAGTTTCTTATTCGATGCGACATCAAAAGAAGAACGCGTGAAATATATTTCATATTATAATTTCTTAATCGGTATTGCGGTATTCTTAGGAGCAGTACTTGGTGGCGTACTAATCAAAATCTATCCAGTATGGGTACTTTCAGCAATTCCGTTCATATTCTTGACGACTGGATTATTGCGGTTGTTAGTTACATCGATATTCATAAAGAAAGTTCGTGAAGCAAAAATGGTGGAAATAGATTTTCCTGGAAGAGGATTCTTTCACAGGGTATTAACAATAAATCCTAGAAGTCACACGAATGTAGATATTATGGGTGTTTATGAGAATGATCATCAGCAATTCCACTCTGTAATTCCTACGCGAAAACCACTTGTTACTGAACAAAATCATGCTCCGAAATTTGCCGATAAGAAATCTGAAAAGGCATTTTATGAACATAAGACATTCGAATATTATAAGGAGAATGCGCTAAAAACTCTTGAGAAAGAAAAGGAGAAGAAGAAATAGTTTTAATTCACTTTCTTAAATTTCAATCATGCTCTCGAATTTTCCATATGTTGTTTGTTTTGCTACTACAGGGCATTCTACCATTATGAATCTCATAATCTCTTTTTGTAATCTTGTATCAGTATATACTTTATCTTCAAGAACATAAAACGGTCTATCGCTGTACATATTGTCGACGCATATGGCTGCTTCTTGATCTCTTGCAACACCTCTGTTGAATATTATAGGCTTATATTTTTTATCGCTCACTAATAATTTTTTCCCTATTGCCCTTATCTTGTCATCGGTGATTTGATCAATACTCGTCGCATCCGGATTTATGATTGCGTATACTTTTTCCTTTTTTGAAGGATAGTATCTGCATTGATCATTCTTGGTCTTTTGCTCTTTTGCTCGAGTATAAACTATTTGTAGCATGTTTGATTCTTCTTGTTTGAAACCTTCACTGGTTCTAGCCCATAATCCTTTCTCGAATTCTCTCATCTGCCTATTTCTAATACGCATTCTGACGGTTCTTCCGGACAATCCTTTGTCATCGACATCAAAATATCTGTCTGTATATCTGACTGTTCCTGTGAAATCCAGATTAAATTCTTTCATGAGCATTTCTAGTACATCATTAGGATTTTTTTCATTCAGGATGAAGAATCTTGATTCATAATATTTTTCTGCAGTAAATCCTGCTTTTTTTAGTTTGTGTATGTTGTGAGTATGTCTAGCATAATCTACACCTACATCAATTGCTACTGCTGCAGGAACCGATAAAACATAATCTGCGAGCGATAATAAAGAAGGGTGAATTTCTGTTAGCTGCATTCCTAAAACCATCAATCCTGCATATAATGGATCATGATATATCAGATCTTTTGTCATATTGACAAATCCGTGTTTAATTCCGTCCTTAAGATAATACCCGTATGGTTTTCTACTTTTCTCTGGAGTTGATTTATATATCTTTTTTGCCTCAATCATGTGTCTTCCTAGAAATATCAGTTTTTCGGCTATAGGTCCAGATACAGGTATCCACTTTGCCGCTGCATTGGCGGAAAGGGCGGCTTTAGTTATGCCTGTCGATATAGGATCAGCGAAGAATGCCATAAATTCATCGACTCCTAAATCTTTGAGTTTTGCAATAAATAAATTGTCTGGAAGATAAATAGGTTGCTCAGCAATCTTCGGATCTAATCTAACTATATAAGAAGGATTCTCCTTAATAACTTGCTCGAGATTAAATTTATTGTTTGCACTATTTTTCTCGAGATCGATTGTATTGTCTGCCATATTTTTGCATAGAACTGTACAGCATTTATAAATTTTAATACTACTTTTAAATAGTTACTTTATTAGCATTTCATTGCTATCTCAATAAATATATAATTTTATAAATACACGTATTTTTCTGGAGTATTATGGTTAAGGTTGATAAAAAAAAGAAGTCGAAAGATGAATTCGAATTGAAGAAAGAGAAAGAAGCAGCAGAGTTAAAAGAGAAAGTCAAGCTTCAGCGTAAGAAATCTGATTCTGGTGTTGATTCAACTAAAGAACCAATACAACCAGTTGTAAATATAGGTTTAGTTGGACATGTAGATCATGGTAAGACTACACTTACAGAAAAATTGACTGGCAAATGGACTGACACGCATTCTGAAGAGATAAAGCGTGGAATCACAATAAGACTAGGATACGCTGATGTAACATTCAGAAGATGTCCTGAGTGTGAAGAACCCGATTGTTTTACTACAGAAAAAACTTGTTCTATTCATAATGTTCCTACTGAATTTGTTAGAAAAGTATCATTCGTTGATGCACCAGGACACGAGAGTCTTATGGCTACAATGCTCTCAGGCGCTGCAATAATTGACGGAGCATTATTATTGGTTGCTGCAAATGAATTCTGTCCGCAACCACAAACTAGAGAACACTTGATGGCATTAGAAATGTCTGGAATAAAAAACGTAGTTATTGTGCAGAACAAAATTGATTTAGTTGATACTGAAAGAGTAATGAAAAATCATGAGCAGATTAGAGCTTTCTTGAAAGGTTCAAAATACGAAAATGTTCCAATTATACCAATAAGTGCACAGCACTTAGTGAATTTAGATTTATTGATAAAAACAGTCCAGGATGTTATTCCTACTCCTAAAAGAGACGAGTCTGTAGATCCTATAATGTTTGTTGCAAGAAGTTTTGACATAAACAAACCAGGAACTAAGCCAGACAAAATTAAAGGAGGAATAATTGGTGGAGCAATAATGCAGGGATTATTAAAAGTTGGAGACAAACTAGAGATAAGACCTGGAAGAATTGTTGAAGAAGCAAACCAAATAGTTGCAAAGCCAATGTTTACTACAATCAAGTCTGCAATGACTGGAGCAACTCCTGTTGATGAATTACATCCAGGTGGAAGTGTTGCATTAATGACTGATTTAGATCCTGCAGTTGTAAATTCAGATAAATTAACTGGAAACATTGTTGGAATTCCAGGAAAATTGCCTAAGATTTGGTATAATCTAGATTTAGAAGTTCATTTACTTGAAAGAGTTGTTGGAGCAAAAGACGAGTTGAAAGTGGATCCATTAAAATTGAACGAAATATTAATGTTAAACGTAAACTCTGCAGCAACAGTCGGATTCGTAAACAGTATCGGTAAAGGTCATGTTAAGTGTAAATTAAAATTACCTGTATGTGCAGAATTAAATTCTAAAGTTACAATCTCTCGTAGAGTCGGAACTAGATTCAGATTGATTGGTTACGGATTATTAAAAGGCGAGAAGTAAAATTTATTTCAAGTATTCTTCACTTACTACTAAACCTTTCTCTAATTTATATTGTTGTTCTGTGTATAATTTTCTACCGGTTATGATAGACAATTTTCTATAAAATAATTCTTTGTTCGACTTAAATTCATCAGGTCGCATCCTCTTTAAGTCTCCTTCAATAAGTTTCATTAAACCATGCACTCTTTCATATGTATGATCATATTTATTATTTAATCTAGTTACATTCTCTTCAATAATTCTATCTATATCTTCTTTTGATGTTGTTGCTTTCATTGTAGTTCCTCGCTTGTATTTCTATGCCTGTATTTTGATTATCATATGATTTTTAAGAACTCTTTCTCGAGTATGTTAAGTTCTTCTATAATTTTTAGATTCTTGATTTACTATTCTCTCTAATCTATGTCCGTTCTGTTGTAAGTATCCGTTACGCAATTGTTCTTCTGTTTTAGCGTATTCCATCTCCCTGAATTCTCCTTTGTGAAATACGCGCATTATAGGGTGTTTAATTGCTAATTTTAATCCTATATTCCATATCATATAATCGTAAAGTTGTCCTGATATAACTCCGTATTTTTCACTTAACTCATCAACTCTTTGTCTAAATTCCATTCTTTCATTCCCCTGCGTATATTTTTGTTATCATACTAATTTTTTAAGAAAACTAATATTCAGGCATTTGCATTTGTTGTCCTTGTGGACCGCCTTTGCCGCCTGCGATTACATCGTCTATTCTTAATATCATTGTGACTACTTCTGTAGCTGATGTGATTGCTTGAGTCTTAATCTTTAATGGTTCAATTATTCCTTCTTTCCATGCATCAATTACTTTGCCTGAAAATACGTCAATTCCTGCCCATGTTTGTTTCTTATCGTGAGCAGCTTTTAATGCTACCATAATATCAATTGGATCTAAACCAGCATTCTCTGCTAATGTTTTTGGAATTACTTCCATTGAATCTGCAAATGCTTTTACAGCAAGTTGCTCTCTACCAGTCAAGCCTTCTGAAAATTCACGTAATTGTTTTGCTAGTTCTATTTCGCATGATCCTGCGCCAGCAACTATCTTTCCAACTTTTAATGCTGAAATTATGTCACCAATTGCATCATCTAATGCTCTCTCTATTTCTGCAACAACGTGTTCAGTTCCGCCTTTAACTAATATAGTAACTGATTTTGCATTCTTACATTTCTTGACATAAGTCATATTTTCTCGACCATTATTTATTTCTTCAACGTATCCTGCGTAACCTAAGTCCTTAATCGCTAAATCTTTAATATCGTTTACAATAGTTGCACCAGTTGCTTTTGCTAATTTTTCTAAATCAGATTTTTTAACTCTACGTACAGCATATATTCCTTTCTTTGCTAGGAAGTGTTGTGCTAAATCATCAATTCCTTTTTGACATACAACAACATTTGCTCCAGTATTAACGATTTTATCAACCATTGCACGAAGCATTTTTTCTTCCATTTCTAGGAATGATTGCATCTTTTCTGGATCAGTAATTTGAATCTTTGCATCCATCTCAGTACTCTTGATTTCAATTGCTGAATCAATTAATGCTATTTTTGCATCCTTAACTTGTTGTGGCATTGATGAATGTATTTTTTCTTTGTCTAGAACTATTCCTTCTATTAATTCAGAATCTTCAACTCTACCGCCAACATTCTTTTCAATCTTGATATCATTTTTATCTATTACTAGAACTGTTTTGTTTCCTTCTTTATGTTTTTCAATTACAGAAGTTGTTGCTTGAACTAATAAATCTGATAGTAATTCTTTAGCAGATTCTGCTTCTTTTCCAGTAATTGCTGTGATTGCAATTTGTTTTAATAAATCTAAATCAGTATCTGTGATTGGTTTTGCTAAACTCTCTAAGATTTCTAATGATTTCTCTCCAGCAATTCTATATCCCTTAACTATAACAGTTGGATGTATGTTCTGGTCGAGTAATGTTTCCGCATTTTTTAGTAATTCTCCAGCTATAACTACTGCTGTTGTTGTTCCATCGCCTACTTCAGATTCTTGAGTCTTGGCAATTTCAACAAGCATTTTTGCTGCAGGATGCTCGATATTCATCTCTTTTAGAATTGTCGCACCATCATTAGTGATAATTACGTCCCCTAGACCATCAACAATCATCTTGTCCATGCCTTTTGGGCCTAATGTTGTTCTAACAATATCTGCAACTAGCTTTGCAGC
>JANNSE010000080.1:0-4435 GCA_031402215.1 Candidatus Woesearchaeota archaeon
CAAAAAAGTCGCTAATGAAAAACCTGTTGTATACATTGTAGGGTTTCATAATTTTGTAGATTCTATGAAAAGACTTTCAAGAAAGAGCATTCCTGAAAGAGAATTGTTGCTTGCACAAGAAATGACTGTATTAAAAGTATATATTATTGATAGCGTAGTTATAGATAATATTTGGCAGAAAAGAAACTATATCTGTAAAAAAGGACATATACGTGATTGCACTTTAAGAGAAGGACATTTGAATCAAATTATTGAAGATAGTAGGATTACAGTCTCAGGAATAAAACATAATGCAAGAAACTATTATGGCATACCTCAAGAACAATATTCCTTCTCACCTTTAGCGTACAATAAGAATAAAAAATTGAGTATAGGACATATCATGCCTTTACACCAACAAGAAATTATTGACTTCTTTCATGGATAAGTAATACCTTCTAAAGCAACTTTTCCATAAACCATGAACTTCTGCCTTGCCACTCTTCTTCGAAATGTATTTTGGCAAAATCATATTTTGTCGCAAGACCTATCATTGCTGGACTTGTTGCATCTAGAACTATACGTTTGAAGCCTGCGGCTTTAGCATCTTGTAGAAATCTCTCAAATAAGGCTTTACCAATCCCTTTACCATGACATTCTGGTTTTAGAGCCATACTTTCAACATGTACTGTATCGTGCTTACCAAAATTCGGATCACTTTCATATCTATCATCATTTTCAATAGGACAACTCATTAAATAACCTATTATATAACTATTTTCTGCATCGCTACTAACTTCATCCGTCACAATATAGCATAAAGTATTATCCAATCCAAAACTTTCAAAATCTTCTTCTTCATAACGAATATCTTCTTCGAACACTTTAGCTTCAACACTAAATACGCCTTTTTTTATGTTTAGCCAATCCGAAGGTTTTGTTTGTATGATATTCATTTTAACTCCGCAACTGCTTGAACTTCTAATCTTTCATCTTTTGGTTTCTTTGCATCTTTCAACACAATCGAAAACATATGTGTTTCGTAATATCTTGATGGCCTGAATTTTTTCTTGAACTCTAAGTGTTCTTGTTCTATACCGCCAAAATCAACAACTTCTATTCCTAATTTTTTCAAATTTATCAAGTCATCCATATTTGCAATCTCATTGCATCTAGGAATTTCAGTGTTATATAATCCGATTGATGAATAGTAATAACCTTTTCTAACAATGAATCCTGCAGTTATAGCTCCTATCACACCATCAACTAACATTATCCTAGTAATATCATAACCATTAAAACCATCTTTTATGGTTTGAAGATAATAATCAATGTATGCTCTGTCTCCTGTTTTTCTAGATTTCTTCCAAGCATAAACAAGTTTAATCATATCTTCCTTACTTATTTTATCTGCTGTAACAAACTCAACTTTATGCTCACGGAAAAATTTACTCCAATAATATCTCATATCCTTCCAATCACCGCCTTGCATCAAGTCCCCATTCCATGTTGACATGTCAAACACTGGCCAGATTAAGGTATACGCAGGAGTATTACACTTGTATGCAGAATTTTTTAATATTTTCAGAACGTTTTGACGCGTGTCCGTTTCTAGTTCGGCCCAAACTTTTGTTGCCTTCTTTTCTAAGAAAACGTGATCTAAGAATTCTTTCATCAAATTTGCTTTTCTTTCTTTAGAAGCTAATAATTCTGTAAATATTCTAAAATCATTTTTCTTTGGTTCATAAATAGCAAGTATGCCCGCATCATCCTCATCATCTAAAAGATAAATGTAAGGAGTTGCATTCGGATCTTCATCTGTTATGTTATGTACGTAACAAGAATAGTGATGCTCAGCAGCACAGCCATGCTTAGAAAGCATTCTTTCTATAATGGCCTTACTACTTTCCGAATGTGCTTCAGTTATGATTCGCATAGTGCTGAGCAATCGATATAGAATTTAAAGTTTATCATTAGGAAGACAAAGTTAAAAATTAGAAATAGCACATAACAAATTAGAATGAACAACAATAACTTAAAGAATTATATCCGGGTCCAATCTTTGTCTGACTTTTGGTTTTTGATCTTCTCCTACTTTTATTGTTACTTCAGGCTCTTCTGCTTTACCAGTCTCTGTGCTTACTGTCTTTGGTAATGACATTATCTTAATAGTCATATTGTTTCTGTCAAGTGCTTCATTAAATATTCTTAATATTAAATCATTGTAAGTCATTCCTGCTTTATTTGCAGAATAAGGTATAAGTTCTGGTTGTCCGTCACTTAAATCAATGTACGGACTTATTCCTGGATTAGGATTTAATTCTAAAACGTATGGAACTCCTTCCTTACTTAATCTGAAATCTATTCTACCGTAATCTCTACATCCCAACACTGAATAAACTTGAAGTGCAATTCTCTTGATTCTATACTCTTGATATTTTGGTAAATCTGCTGGACAAGTTATTGCAACGTTCTTCCAAGAATCAGTTTCTTTCAACCACTTTGCTTCATAACTGTATATCTTATTTTCCTCAGTCCAATTATTGAATAAGACTTCTGCAGGAGGTAATACCGTAGCAGTTCTACCGTTACCAAGTACACCAATAGTTACTTCTTTTCCATCAATAAATTCTTCAATTAAAGCTGGCTGATCATAAGTTCTTAATATATAACCTACTCTGCTTCTTAACTCTTCTTCATTGTTTACTACAGAATCATTAGTTATACCAATACTATTATCCATGCAAACTGGCTTAACTATTAATGGGAACTTCAATTCCGGATCCAATTTCTTGTTTCTTGAATAAAATACTTGATAGTTTGGTGTTAATATACCATGATGCATTAATATTTCTTTAACTCTAACCTTATTTATACATGTAGCTAGTGTTAATGGACCAGAACCAGTGTAAGGAATGTTCAATAATTCAAGCATTGATGCAATGTGAGGTTCGAAAAGACTACTACCATTGAATCTTTCACATACATTGAAAGCAAATTCAACATCAGAGTTCCTTAATTGTTCGAATGTTGTCTCATTAACATCAAAGAATACTGTTTGGTGACCTGCAATTTCTAATGCATTCTTAACTGCATTACCAACTTCCATTAAGTCATCTTCAACTTCTTTAAAGTCTGAATCTGACTCCTTCTTAAATATGTTGGATAAGATTGCTACCTTCATTCATCATCACCGTAGAAATAACCAGATTTAATAGGAAACCACATACAACTTTTAACGTTGTCTGATATATATAGTTGTCCAATTTTAACTTGTTTGTTAAACATTTTTTTATTTTTTGTGAATTTTGGGTAAAATTCGCATTAAACCCTGTTTTCAATAAATTTTTTGAAAAAATTTTATTGACTAAACAATATTTTATAAAAATAGTTATACTGTAACTTATTTATATAGTTTCTTATTTAACTCATCGACGGTCAACAACAAAATAATTAAATAAAAACGTTTTTTACGACGATAAAAAAAACAAATAATATTTTGAAAAATGAAAATAAATATTTATTTTTTTAGAAAATAATCAAAACAATATTTAAAAAATTTTAAAAAATAAAATAATTTTTTGAAAAATGAAAATAAAATACGGAAATTAGAGTAGACAAGTCTAAAAAATACGAGTTATTATTGAATCAATAAAAAGAAGCAGAAATATGCCGGAATAGGCCGGAAAAAAATAAAAAACAATCAATTTATTGACGATAAAACACCTAAAAACCAACAACAACATTTATAAACAATAATTATTTCTTCTAAAATAGGAAAAGTAGTCGATGAGAAAATAATAAAAGAAAGAGAATAATCGATTACAACATTAGTGGGTTGAGGGAAGTTATCATGACAGATACAGAGAATAAAATTGATATTAATAATAATGGAAATTATGATGCATCACATATTGTAGTATTAGGTGGCTTAGATGCTGTAAGAAAAAGACCTGCAATGTATATTGGAAGCGTATCAGGTAGAGGATTACACCATTTAGTTTACGAAATTGTCGATAACAGTATTGATGAAGCATTAGCAGGCTATTGTTCAAAAATCACAGTAATTATAGGTAAAGATAATTCTATAACAGTAATTGATAACGGAAGAGGAATTCCAGTTGATATTCATCCAAAATATAATATGCCAGCGTTAGAAGTAGTATTAACTAAACTTCACGCTGGAGGAAAATTCGATAAAAACACATACAAAGTTTCTGGAGGACTACACGGAGTAGGTCTTAGTGTAGTATCGGCATTATCTAAATTATTAGAAGTAACAGTCAAGAGAGAGGGTAAAGTTCATCATCAAAATTACAAATTCGGTACACCTATAGATAAATTGACAGTAATAGGTGAATGTAATCCTAGTGATACTGGAACAATAATGCACTTCTGGCCTGACGATACAATATTCACAGAAACTATATTTGATTTTCAAATATTAGAAACAAGA
>JANNSE010000081.1:0-2434 GCA_031402215.1 Candidatus Woesearchaeota archaeon
CCAACACTTGTAACAACACTTCAAATAGGACTTGATTTCAACATAACAAGTATGTGTTACTTTAATCAAAATTTATATATAGGAACTCAGAATTTATATGGCGGTCATGCTTTCATGTATGTATGGAATGGTTTAGGTACAGCAGCCCAACAAGTATATGAAGTTGATTCTAATATTATATTTAGTCTTTGTGCTCATAAAGATGGAATAATGCTTACCACTGGTAATGGTTCATTACTTAGATTTAATGGTGGAAGCTTTGATGTAGTAGCTGCATTTCCACTATTTTATACAGACCAAGCCTTGTCCAATAGTACTCAAATGTACAAAAATGTTATTAAATCAAATGGTAATCTTCTTTATATTATTTTTAATAACAATGGTAATAACACATCTAGATTGATTGATATGCCAGATGGTGTGTGGTGTTATGATGAAAAAATTGGATTATATCATAGATATTCTTTATCAAATGCAGTAGTTGGAAATGAAACTATTCTAGCAGCATCAGTTAATCTTACAACAAATGTCATAACAGTCACAGGAAATTATCCGACCGGTACAGAAGTAGTATTTTCTGGTACTTTTGGCATGGACCCACTTGTTGAAGGTGTTAAGTATTTTGTAATAAATGTTAGTGCAACAACAATAAAATTAGCAACAACTTTAGCAAATGCGGTGGCTGGAACAGCAATTGATTTAACTTCTGCTGGTGCAACAAATAACTTTACTTTCTTTCCCAATATAGATTTTGGACAATATTATGCAAATAGAACATTTTCCTTATTAGTTATAGAACGTCCAGTATCAAATAGAATATATGGTACAGACTTACTTTGGGGGGGTGAAGTAGTAAGACGTGATAATACCGGAGATTATAGTACATTTGGTACTACATCATTTGGTGTTGAATCACGAGGTTACTTTGTTACTCCTAAAATTTTCTCATCAGATATTACAGATAATTATGATTTGATAACACTTAAATTTTCTCCATTTACGTCTGAATTAGATAAGATTATAATAAAATATAGAACATATGATGATATGTTGAAATACGTTAATTTAGATGATTGGGATATAATTTGGACATCAACTACTAGTTTTACATCTACAGAAACAGGTTGGGCAAATGCAATTGTCGGAGATGAAGTTGAAATATTGCAAGGTGCAGCTGGTGGATTACTTGCTCATATTGTGTCTATAACGCTCGTGACCGGTACATATACTATAGTTTTAGATGATAGTTATGCTAATTATGTTACCGGTGATATTTCAAAGGCAATATTCAGAAATTGGATTAAATGGAAAACAATAACATATGGAGATAGTAATGCGGAACAATTTTTTATAGCAGAACACTTAGGTAAATATGGCAAATTCCTGCAACTAAAAATAGAACTGAGAGGTATACAAACACGAGTCGAGGAATTATTAGTAGATAATATATTCCGCCTTCCAGCGGGAGACAAATAATAAAATGAGAACTTGGAATACATATATAGATGATTATCAGACATTAACCGATGATTCAGCAACTAATGAGACAGTTGGTGGTGTCTATGTAAATGATAGTATAAGGACAGTCTGTAATCTACAGGGTGGTAAACTTCGTTTTCTTGAATCAACTAAAGACATGGTGACTGTAGCCAGTCAGGAAAGTTACCAGATTCCTGCTAAGTTTAGAAAAATAATTGACATGTATGTTTATAGTGGCTCTGGGTCTTCGACTGATACAATATATGCACCGGAGATGGTATTTGACCCAACCAAATGGAAACTAATTAAACAATACAGATTAGGAACAGGAAGCGTACCTTATTTTACTTACGTTGAAAATCAGACATATAAAATACAACCTATACCAGATACCAGTGGAAATCTTATAACAATAAGAGGACGTCTCCAAACTATTAACCTTTCTATTGCTGACTACACAACTGGTACAATAACCTCAATAGCAAATGGTGGAACTGCAGTTGTTGGTTCGTCTACAGTATGGACTGCTGCTATGGTTGGAAGATTCATAAATATTCCAGATACAACTGCTGCAAATGGTGGAGATGGTAGATGGTATGAAATAGGAACATATACATCAGCTACATCAATAGGACTTCTAAAGACATATGAAGGTACAAGCATAGCAGCTGGAACAGCTACTTACAAAATAGGACAAACATCAGTGATTCCAGAAGCTTATGATATTGCACCAGTTTACAGGTCAGCTGCTCTATATTGGCAAGATAAAGGAAATACTACAAAGTCTGAAAGATTCTGGAGAATGTATGATGGAGGAAATGAAGCTGGTTTAATTGAAACATATGGTGGCATAATTGGTCAGATGCTTGCCAATGAAGGTGAAACAGAAGAGGGAACATATATACCACCGTTTGCTTCCAGTTCAAATACAATTCAGCAAGCACCTTATTACTTC
>JANNSE010000082.1:0-3176 GCA_031402215.1 Candidatus Woesearchaeota archaeon
GGAATCTTGCCAAGTATTGTTAATTTATCGTCAAGCATAAATGCTGCTCGAGTTCCTATTAAGTCTTCAATCATATCATTGAAACTCTCAAGCTCGTGTGTTGTTGCTTGTTTCTTGTTTGCCGGAGCAGGTGCTCTTGGAGGCAACGAATTTGCGTGTTGAGGTGCCTGACCTTGTGGAGGTCTAGGTGGAACCTGACCTTGTGGAGGTCTCTGCGAACTCGGACCGTTTTGTGGAGGTCTTTGCTGTTGCTGCGGCATTGGTGCTCTTTGCTGTTGTGTTGGAGTTTTCTTCATTACACTGAAATTATCTCCGTTCATTATTTGTTCAGGTCTGACTTGCGGATCTACATCTGCGCCATCCTTTACACCAATTTCTAATTTAACTTGTTCTGCAGCAATTCTTGCTCTCAAGCACTTATGAATTTCCTTTTTAGTTAATTCTTCAAGCTCTTTGCCATCTGGTGCTCTTGTTACGAAGTCAATATCTGTAACGGATAATAGTTCTTGGACGATTAAACTTCCGCCTCTATCTCCATCTACGAATACTGTAACAGTCTTTTGCTTACACAATTCTACAATTGTTGCTGGAATTCCAGTTCCGTTTATTGCGATTGCATTCTTGAAACCATTCTTTAACAAGTTGATAACATCTGCTCTTCCTTCTACAACGATTATTTCTGAACCTTCAGCTACATCTGGACCACATGGTAGTCTGTCTCTTCCGTACTCAGTTATTTCCATAACTCTTACAGATGCTGCTACTTCTTCAGTTATTTCTTGTGAGTTTGGTAGAACGCTGTCTGTTAAAGTCTTTAACAATTCCTTAGCTCTTTCGATTACAAATTGTCTCTTACTAACTCGAACATCTTCAACGTTTTCTACTCTTACTTTAGCATTACATGGACCGATTCTTTGGATAATTTCTAATGCTGCTCCTACTATTGCAGTCTCTGCTTTATCCATTGAACTTGGTAGAATTATTTCTCCTTTTGTCTTTCCGCCTCTTGTATCTAAGTTAACTTCTATTCTGCCTATTTTACCGGATCTTTGAAGCTCTCTTAATTCTAAATCTGCTCCTAATAATCCTTCTGTCTGACCGAATATTGCACCGATTACATCTGGCTTGTCTACAACACCATCAATTGTTATTGATGTATGTACTATATATTTTGAACTTACTGGATTTATCTTTCCCATTTAAATCACTCTCGCAATTACTATCTTTTTGTTTTTAATTGGTTATGTCACTAACCTTAATCATTATCCAATCAACAATTTTAGAACAAGCTACTAATTATAATATCAGGTTACCATGTACTTTGCGTACTGTTATTAACTGTCCTGATGTCACCCATTTTACCCCAAGTGAATATATAATCGTGAACTTGTCTATAATCATTGATTTACTCAAACCTTAAAAAAAGGTTTGTTGCCCGCACCACTAACTCCTATGTTCAAAGCTTGGCGTTCGCCGTAAGCTCCCACAGGTACTCTCTGTGTCGGGCTAACGTACCAGGTTGATTACTCCTAATACAAGAACAGGTATAGATGGGAGGTATATAAATGTTGTGGAAAACATTTCCGAGTTTTCCACAGCCCAGAAATGCACCATTTCTGATGTTATGAAAATAAAACAACGCCTAAAAAACATAAAATATATAAATACTACTAAATAGTAGTACTATATGAATCTCGAGACGAGAATAGACAAATTGAAATATAAATGGGCAGAAACAACAGTTAAATTGGCAGATAATTCTGTGTACAAATATGCTGTCGATGTAGTTAGCGGATGGACGTATTATACGCTAACATACGGTTTACAAGAAATTGCGGCACAAGAACTTTCAACAGGCACAGTAGATATGGATAAAGTTATCAAAACAAGATTAATAGGAATGGGAGTTCAAGCGGTGGTATTAAGACCTGTCGGAATGTTACGAAACTATATCGCAAAAAAATACGATGTAACTAAGGATAGCTCATTTAAGGATAAGTTAAAAGTCAATTTTATGGCCACGACACCAGTACAATCCACAGTATACAGCGGAATGTTGCTTGGAGGAATGGCTTGGTCAAATAGTTGGGATTGGAAATCGTTCGGATATGCGTTATTAATGGGCATAGGGTTCAGTGCGTTGCACTCATTCCCTTACGGCGTTGTACAAGATAGAACTAGAAAATTCTTTGGTATAAAACCGGCTATCGGAAAGAAGGAAGTACAAGAAACAATCTCTGTTAACAATACCAATACAAAACCTTGCGTAACAGACGTTCAAAACAATTATCAAACATACGTAAACAATATTAAAAATATTTCTCAGAATTAAATTGTCTTCGTTCCGTCCTTTCTTTGTGCGATGAGATGATATGGGTCGCAACAAAAGCGTGAGTTGGACGGAACCCCAACAATTCTAACAAAACAAGATACTTAGAAAATACTTATTTATAAGTCTTGCTAAGGATTGTTCATGAGCACATGTTAGCAACCTATTAATAAATGCCTGCCTAGGGGATATTATAAAAAAGTTAATGTTAGAGGTGAAAACATGACAAAGAGAAGAAAATTTGCTGAAGAACTTCAAATGAAGGAAGAGCGCATAAACGCTTGGGAAAAACACGGTTTAAGCACAGGACAACTAGACAGAGAATATCAAGAAACCCCTAGAGTAGAATACGAGTATGTTGGAGAATGAGGTGAAAGAATGATAAGTTTAGAAGATTTGTACTATGTTGATATCAAGTGTGGACCAAACGAGTCCGATTAATTTATTTTTCTTACTACTGTTATGAATCCAGAATGTATGTTTGAAAGCGATCTTGGCCTTACTATTTGACCTTCAATCTTCCAGTCACGCTCAACAATTTCAACTGATTTTATATGAATATAATTACTTCTTTTCATAAGTTCATTTACGAACACCTGAGCCTGGGTGATCTGCGGACAATATGCTACAATGAGACCCCCAATCTTTAATGCGTTGTCCGCGGGACCAATGGCTTTCCACGCATCCGGAAGATCCAAAACAACTAAGTCTGCATTCTTGATCGGAATTTTCTCATATGCATTTGCTTTCTTTACAACAATATTCTTCAAACCAAAATAAGTCATGTTCTTTCTGACTTGTTCTAGATTTAATTCATTAATATCAAATGTGTGTACCTTCTTTACAT
>JANNSE010000083.1:0-2663 GCA_031402215.1 Candidatus Woesearchaeota archaeon
TCTAAGACTTGCTGTACAACATCTTCAGGTTTTTGCTCGACAATTTTATGTTCGGGCTTTTGTTCTGCAACTTCATGAACATGTGCTTCGTGATGTATTTCGCGAACGGGTTCTGCTATTCTAACTTCTACAGGCATTTCAACAGGTGTTTCAACAGGCTTAAGAGTAAAAGTTTTCTTTGCTAAAAGTACAGCTTCCTCTTTTGATAGAGAATAGAATCTCCAACATAAAAGTTTTTGACCTTGGAAATCATATTCGAATTGTTTTGCAAAATCTTTAATCCCTCTTAATGAGACTCTTGTTAATGGATCCTGCTCGGAATCTTGTAATATTTGTTGTTCTTTCAAAAGTTTGAATGTTCTCTTATCTTTCTCATTAAGATAATTAGTAAAATCTTCCAATTTAGCTTCTTGGTCCGGAGCATAATATAATGGTGAACCGCCTACTTTTAATGTTGAAACTTTTACCTCTCCAGTGCCTATTAAAGTAGAAAGAATAGCACCGATTAACATCGTATCGCCACCAGCACCGATAGCTTTTGCTATCTTAGCAGGCAGTGTAGGACCTTGATTGACTACTTCTAGAATCTTTTCTTTAGGGATGTTTTGAAGCATAATTCTGAAATGTCGGCAACGTTTAAAAATTTGTTGCTAAGCGAGAGTAGAAACTTTAAGGACTAAGTTTTTATACCCTTATTTATTCCTCTCCTCTATGGGGAGAACTTCAACATACTCAAAAGAAGGTATTCTAGAATCATTATTAGAGGCACATAACTCAGGTGTTCCGCTACGTATTAAAGAATTAAAAGAAGCAGGTAAAGGCGGAGTGTTATCTGCAATAAACAGACACAAAAGACGCCATAGACATTTAAAATTTTTTGAGAACCTACATGACGCTAGAGAAAAACTAGCAAGTTATGTCGCTAATCAACTAAACGACTCTGAAAAGGCTGAACAAATCAGAGAGTTTAATGAGCCTAGAGAGAGAATAAAATACAATAAAAGAGCAATAAAGCAAGGTCTTCTAGAACATTTTGATGCTGGAGGAGAACTTGACGGAGAATCAATTCAAAAAACGTGGTTGCATAACGCCATCTATTATCATGAAGGAAAAATAAAGACTTATGGTTCATTAATTGACGCAAGAGAAGCACTTGCATTAATGTTGGAGAGAAAGAAGCGATTCGAGGATGCAGCAAAAGTAAGACAGTACAATGTTATGCCTGATAGAAAAATGCCTGAGCCAGAAAGGGAATTGCGACGTAAAGAGTTGATAGAAAAATTACGCCAAAAAGTCGAATCTGGAGAGAATTTAGGACATAGAGCACAACAGAAAATTGATCGAAGCTTTGTAAGTAGTTGTAATCATTATTTTGGATCGTATTCTAAAATATTTGATGTGGCTGGTTTAAATTATAATAAATTTGCAAATAGACCTTTAAACAAGTCCCCTGAAGAATATTTTGCTAAGTTCTTGGAATTAATAGAATCGTCTGGAACACTACAGAGACAAGAATTAGAAAAAATAAACCATAAATTAATGGATAGAATCAATGAATATGAATCCGGCTATTTTCAAGCATTAGAGAAGGCAAGATTATATTATTCTGGAAAAATGCTTTTCGAGAAAGTAAAATATATTGATGATTTTTTGACTTCAGACGAAAAGTCTCCTAGAGACGTAATGAGTAAGGAAAATGCTGCGAAACGACAGGAATTAATAGAATCTATGCTTTTTTTCGATAGTAAAACCCCGTACAGTATTGACGATAAAAAATATATTCCTGAGAACTCTGTTCTAGCAATAACATTCTCAGGAATCAGTGGAAAAATGACTGGAAAAGAAATAATGGATCTAGCAGAGATATCCGGAGAATGGTTAGAATCTGTTCCTTTTTCAGAAAAAGTTCACATGGAGCGATCCAATATTAAGAATTTGTTTCATAAGTATCACGAAAGAATATTAAAGATAGGATTTGGAAAACAACAGAAATATTTATTTCATCAGAGCATAATAGTCGACGAACTAAACGAAGGCAAAATCTTTGACAGAGTATTATCCGAAGAACTTACTAAGATAAGCGAGTCTAGTGCGCAAAGAAAATATTTTAGAAACATAATAATGCCGAAATTAAACGTTCGTCTTAAAGACAAAGCAAAATACACTCCTGAAGAGATAAAATGGTGGGTTTATGAATTTGGAGGCACAAGAGTTATAGAAACTTATATTGAAAAAAACGTTAAGGAATGGCCTCTAGAAGATAGAGAGATAGCTCTAAAAGAAATGCGCAAATTATGCTCAGATTATTCTCAACATAAAGAAGATAATATTTACGGCCGTTTACAAAAAATCTTATCTAATCATACCTGAAAAGACAGAGTCGAATTATCCTTAATGAGATATTTTTAATAAGATATATAAATACAACATAAGGGCACAAAGGCTTTAGGAGGAATTAAAATGGCTAAGAATTATGTATTTACATCAGAGTCCGTAACAGAAGGACACCCAGATAAGGTTTGCGATCAAATATCAGACGCAGTACTAGATGAATTGTTAAGACAAGACCCTAACTCAAGAGTTGCTGTAGAATGTTTAACAACAACAGGAACAGTACATGTTGCAGGAGAAGTTACAACAAAAGGCTATGCTGACGTTCAAAA
>JANNSE010000084.1:0-1756 GCA_031402215.1 Candidatus Woesearchaeota archaeon
TCCAATCTGAGTTCCAATCTGAGGTGTGCTCAGAGCTCCGTTCAGGACATCAACAGGAAATACTTCAGGCGGTCGAAAGTCCAAAGTGACTAACACTCCACCAAACTTCTTACCAACTTTCACGTCATCCACGAACATGGATAGTCCAAAATCTATCAGCATCGGATGTGCATCGGTTACACTGCCTTGTAGAACTACATTATCGGATTTGATATCTAAGTGTAATATTCTGTGCCGATGCATACATTCCAGCGCAGTTGCTACACGATAGAATGTAGCCAAACGATGAGTTAATTCATAAGTTTTACATCCTAAGGCATCATATAGAGTATGATCCGCTAGTGGAAGCGTCCAAGCCACACCTGTAATGCCTTGACAATTTTGAGGAGTCAATAAATGGTACATCCATGCTAAATGTACGTGCTTGATAGATGACATAACACTTATTTCACACAAACAATCTATGCCGTCTTCAGTGGGAGGAATATGTTTCATAGCATGAAGTTCTCCATTACAATTAACCACTTTGTACACAGTACCATACGATCCGGAAGCAATTTTCTCGCCAACTTTATAATCCTTTCTGACGGCTGCCATTTAAACTTTGTACCTTTAGTAGGTTAGATTGGGTACTTAAACTCTTCCGTAGAATAAACTTTCATATTTGTTCCACAAATCCAGTAGTATTTAGTAATTTTATACATATATGTATAAGACTAGAATTGCCCAGTGTAAACATGAGCTTCATTATTCCACTGAGTATACATAAAAGCTATGGTTTAGTCGATATACCTGGTATCGAGGTCTTGAATATCGAACCATCCTCAAGAAAAGATAAGAAATATGTCATAACCATCAAATATAATGGTGAAGTTAAGAAGATACATTACGGGAACTCGGATTATCAACATTATGAAGATCGAACACCGCTGAAAACTTTTAGCAGTTCAGATCATCATGATGATACTAGGAGGAAATCTTATCTAGCACGAGCTAGCAAAATAACAGATTTCCAAGGATATGCTGCGAATAATCCTTTCAGTGCTAACAGGTATTCCATCATTACTTTATGGTAACTTCTTCATATTTTAGTGAAACTATATGATCGAAATAATTTACAAATAGTCATGTGTTTATAAACATACAGTATGCCTTGGCAAAGAAAAGTTCCTGATGCTGATGAGAACGATAAACCACGTAAATTAACTGATGAAGAGCTACGAACGATTGTCGACAGTTTACCAGAAATTGCGGGGTCTGACCCCGAGAATAGAAGATTAGCCACTGGATGTGTAAGGACTCAATTATACGAAGATTTGAAACAGTGTGAAATCGCCCCCAGCACTATACCTCTGTTAATCAAAGCTATTAACGACAAACACCATCGCAGTCTGATTGCTCCTGGTACTACGGTTGGATCAACAGCAGCTGAATCTATCGGTGCGATGAGTGTGCAAATGTCTCTTAATACTTTTCATACTTCTGGTTCTGCCAAATCAGTTAGTGCTGGCATAGATTCTCTCAAAGATGTTATTTTTGCTAGACCTGAGCCTAAAATGACTAACATGAATATTTTCTTCAAGAATCGCGGACTGACTTTTGACGATGTATTAGGCATGAGATCGAAGGTTGTGGGCGTTACTATTATGAACTTCGTCAAGAATATGAGTCATATTACTGTCGTCGTGTCGGCTGCAAGTGTGAAGGAAAAAAAGTAGATAGAGGCGAATAACGAGACGGATTCATTTCCAGTCTG
>JANNSE010000085.1:0-33848 GCA_031402215.1 Candidatus Woesearchaeota archaeon
TATTCCTGTTGCTTTTGTTATCTGTCTTTGTGTTCTCTTATCTATTCCTTGTTGTGATGCGATGTATATTGCTCCTGCTAGTATTGTGTCTGGTTTTGATCCTGTGAACTTTTCACTTTCCTTCATTTTCATCAATAGTTCGCTTGTTACAATAACTGCTTCTGGTTTTAAATCTAGTTTGCTCGCGAATCTAGGTAATAAATCTAATGGATCAATGAGTTTAGTATTTATCTGCAATTCTTTTTTTATTAGCCTGTATCCTTTCATTAGTTGAGTAATATTTATTTCTGAATATGCAGTTAATTCTAATGGTGTCTTTGGTATTCCATGTACGTTACAAGCGATATATACTGATGCATAGATTAAACTAGTGCTATCTCTACCTATGCTAATATTTGCGTGTATGGATTTTTTGAGTATGAGTTTTGATTCAGCTACGACTATTTCTGGTAGCTTGAATTTTGATGCAATAACATCTACTTTGCTTAATCCGTGATTTAGATTTCTTTCTCTAGTGGATTGAAGCCATAATGCCTTGTATATTTTACCGTCCGGTGTCTTTGTTCCAGCTTTCGCTAAATAAGGTCGTTCTGCAAATCCTTCCGTGCTTGATGATGATTCAAATATGGTATCATCTAATACTAAGCCACATGCTCTGCAGATTTCTTCTCCATTATTTTGGAAGATTTCGTTGTTTCCACATTCAGGACAAGTACTCATATTTCCGCCTCTCTTGTGAAGTACAAAATTACAGGTACTACATTTTGTGTTCCTAATTCTTTAACTCTGGCCAATAATTTTTCTTCGTTTAGACATAATTCCATTATGTATCCTACTTCGTTCTGTCCTTGTTCAAATAAGTCCCTTATAGGTTTCTTAACATCTATTCTTCTTCTACGGTCGTTATAAAATACTTTACCCGATACAGCTATAACCGTAGCATTTGACTGTATCGGCTTTTGTTGTGCCATAGAGATCACCCCCGATCTTCATTCATCTTTTACCCAACAATTTTGTTAGGTGTTGTACGATGGATTGTTAACTTGTTGATTGTTAATCTGATGTTAACTGTGGTCTATGGGTGTGACTAACTTGACTGTTCCAGAAATATTTTTCACATAAAATAGAGTTAGTCATTTTGTATCTCCTTTATAGTAGTAAGGTTGAACTTATATATAAACCTATCTCTAAAATTTTCGGAATAATTCTGGCGAAATCGTAGATATTTCGGACATCGACGGCTAATAGCCAGTTTGCGGGCTAATTATGCGAAATTTCGCGTTTATAGCCGTTTTTACACCCTAAATCTTGTTCGAATACTATGGCAGGGCCTATCTCTTAAATAGGCTGTCGATATATGATTTCACGTCGGCCCTTAACATTATAGGAATGTTGTTGTTAATTTTCTCATATTTGTATTTCACTTTATTGGTGGTTAGTATTATCACAGCATTTTTCTTATATTTTAGCTTGACTTTGTGAAATTTTTCTGCTAGATATTTTTTACGCTGATCAAAATTTATGCCTGTCTCTATTTCTAAAGCAAATTCTTCTCCGTTCTTATTTTTGAACAGTATATCTGGTTTTTCAGCGATATTTATTTCTATATCCTTGGTGAACCTTTCTAATTCTTGCTTGATATTTTGTACTAAGAATGTATGTTCCACGGATTCTGTCTTGTTAGTCTTTATCCAACATTCTTCTTGTCTGGGTTTTCCTATTGGTGTGAAGTTTGCTACAGCATATCCGTGATTTCCTAAATAATTTTTTTGTGCGGGATTTAAATCTTTGCCATAATATAATTTTTTATTTAGGTCTAAGTTTATTTGTATAGCTATTCTATCGTCTTCGGTATTTATTTCTGTTTTTTTCTCGTTGGGATTTGTTGTTATTATTTTGTGTTCTTTAGGGCTTGCTATAACTTCTAGCTCTTGGTGTTCATTATCTAAAATTAATATACCTTTACCTTGCGTTGCTGTTAGTAAGTATCCTCTTTCCATTGGAGATAGATTGAATTTCTTAACTACTGAATCTATTACGGCAGGCTTTTGTCTTAGTAACATAGAGTATGAACTATTGGCTAAGATTGCGTTTCCAGCTTTACTGTTTACGAGATCAGCCACATCTTGAGTTATTAATAGCAGTCCCATATTGTATTTTCTGCATGTCTTTACAATTTCAAAGATATAGCCTGCTTCTTCAGTATGACTTAAAAGACTCCACGCCTCATCTATTACTAATAATTTCTTTTCTTTTGATTGCTTCATTTTCATATATACATAGTCAAGTATTAGAAACATTATTACTGGCTTGACTTGTTTTGGCATATCTCCAATATTGAAACATACAAAATCTTTCTTGAAATCTATTTTACTTTCCTTGTTTAAAAATTGAAATACTCCATCTGTATACATGTAAAGTCTATTTAGTAATGCTCTATATGTGGATTTTTCCATTGGACTGGCTTTTGCATCCATCTCCGATAATTCTGCGTATAAATCGCTTAAAATTGGTGGCTTAATATCTTTATATGAGTCGGCTGTTATATCTTTTTTTGCGTATGTTTCGTTTACAGCTTTGTCTAATATAGCTTTTTGGATTTCTGATAATTCTCCAAACATTATTTGGAATAAGTCCATTAATGCTAGTCTCTTTTCTATGAAATCGTGATCCATCAAATCTAATGGGTTAATTATAGTTTTACTTGTTCTACTGATTGTTACCATTTCTCCCTTGCATTGTGATACTAGACCAGGATATTCTGATTGTGGATCAATAACAATAACTTTTGTATTGTTTAAGAGTTGTCTAGCTATAAGCAGTTTAGTGAAGTAGCTTTTTCCAGCGCCAGATGTGGCTAAGATTATGCCGTTAGCATTTGATAGGCCGAAAATGTTTTTAATGTATGGAACCTTGTTCTTGTTTAGGCCTAACATTATTCCATCTGATTCTACTGTGAGGAATGGACTTGTAAATGGATAGAATGCACTTAATGCTCTTGTTGTAATATTTCTCTTGATTTTTAGTTCATCTTTTGCTATTGGAATCATGGATTTATATGCTGGAATCTGCCTGAATATTGGGACGCTAGGCACGATCATCATAGAATTTAATTCTGCTTCAACTTTTTTAGTTAATAAGTCTAGTTCTTGCTTAGTTTTTGCTTTACAGTTGATGTATAATGATACATTAAACAATTTCTCCGTACCTTTCTGTAATTCTTCTAAGACTTTTCTGGTATCATTATATTTTATTTCTAGAGAGGGGTTTATACTCTTCTTTAATTCTTCAGCATATAAGTCTGCACGCTGTTTTTCTAATTCTTTATTTAGCATAATCATAGTAGTTTCTATGCTATATGGTTCTATGTGTATGCTAATATCAAAATCTTCGTTGCTAGAGATGATTTTATCTAAGAATCCTGACTCAACCATTCTAGGATATCCTATCGCTGCTATTATTCTGCAATATTTCTTGTTACGAATTATATAATCAACATTATCTTTTAGTATGTTTGGTCCTGTTAAGTATACTGCAGAAGATGTTTTAGAAACTGAATCCTCTACTTCCTCTTCAAGTATCCATATTATATCTTCGATATAAGGATAATTATCCGCAATAATTAATCTACTCTCAATAACTTTTTTATTATGCAATAATATTATCGCATTAACCCATTCTTTAATGGTTGTAGGCACTGTTTTCTTGATAAAATATGTTCTATCTTTGTCTCTTACATCTTTAATATCGTTGAAAAATGAGTATAAATCTTTAAGTATTTGCTCATCTCTTATTCTCCTAACTTTCAGTCCGATACTTTCTAGACGTTCTTTAGCTACTTGACATTGAATATTAAGATCGGATTTTTTGGGTATTATCAAGTAAAAATATCTGTTACGCATCTGATTTTTGATAATATTATTTTTTAAGAATATCTTAAAATCATCATATAACTCTTTATTGGTTGCATTTTTTTCTAGACTTTTCAAATATGACGACATATCTAAATTGTGTGTAGTGACGATAAATTGCACAGGAAAGTCTAAGCTGTTAAGAAATCGTTGAAACCCAAAAATTATTCCTTCTTGTTCGGAAGTATTTTTTATACTAAAATTCATCGGTATAACTTGCATTATAGCTACATCAACATGACTATAAATAACATTATCCTCTACCCTAGATATTTCAATAAAAGACTGCATTTTAGCAGATTCTAAAGATGCCTCACGAAATTTAAAGAAATACCACAAACGCTTAACCTGCGTGCTAACATCAAAAAATACAAATAAAACGCCAAAAGTAGCTGGAAATAGCGCCAGAATAAACTTCTTGGTGATACCGCCTTTACCTGTCAAGATCATTAATGTAATAGCCCCAAATAGTAGCGCCCAAGCTAATTGCGTAAAAGTTAATCCAAAAACAATCTTCTCCTTGTGCTGTAATTGTTGAGGAATCTCGTAACTCATAACAAGATACAGTACCAAATACTATAAAAGAGAAACTAGGAGAATGTAATACAACAATTACTTCCTCAAAACTTTAAGAATCCTAGAATACTCCCTTCTAGACACCCTGATGAATACCCAATCCGAACCATCTTCAATAATTCTCATACCCTGAAGAAATACTAAGATGTTAATAAAAGCTATGGCAAAAAAATCGGAAAATATTCGAAAAAACCGAAAATAAATTCTTATGCAAAATTTATCCAAACAAAAATCAAGAATGAAATTAGCAACACACCGAATAATACTAACTGCATATATAATAGTGGCCATGTCCAAGTATCAAAGGGATTGTTTTGTTTAGGATTGTTGGCCATTTTTCTAAAATCTAATAATCTTATCAATGCAGCAGACAGATTAAGAAGTATTAAAACAACAGAAATAATCAGCATCAAATTAAAAAAGCATCGATATTGATTGATTACTTGATTGTTAGTTATGAAAGATATTAAATAACCGAAAAAAGCTGAGAATATAACTAGTAATATATTTTGAACATAACTCATTTGTTTTCTTCGAATATCATGCCAATTTGTTGCCATATTTTTCACCTATGAACTATTTTTTATTTTAGTAATACTAACATTATAAGAGTAGTGATAAGTCCTCCTAATAAATATATCATGAATGTTATCATTCTATCATATGAATGCGACTCAAAAATATCGCTATACAAATGCCATCCCGTTACACCTAAAGATATTAACATCATAAAGAGAAAGAATAAATCGCAATTCAGGCCAGTGCCCCATCCCTGTGTAACTGAACAAAAGTTTTGAGCTATAAAGTCAGAAACACCTTCTTTAGTCGGTTCGATTCCAGTAGCTATTCCTATCCCGAAAGGTATTCCCGCTAGTAATCCTTTCCAAAATGAACTGCCGTATCTGTTATAAGACATGATATTAGATATAGCTAAAAATTTAAAAACTTTCTTATTCAAATCATTGTTGCTATGTATTTTGCTGCTTGTGATAGTTTTTCTGTTCCACTATTGTTTGCTGCTTTATGGACTATGTGCACTAGAAGTATTACAAATAGCCAGTCTATTATCATAAAGCACGTTATCATCACTAATATTTTTATATTTTGAAATAAAGGAATCGTAATTAGCATTGAGCAGGCTAAGATCAGAATAGCATCTATGAATGTTATAAATATAAACATACCTAGTATGTTTAATATTAATTGTCCATAACTTCTTAGGGGCGGTATGTAGTAGCAAAATATTCCTAGAGGTACAAATAATACTCCTGTAGCTACAATTAAGTATCTCATTATTAGAAGTATTGCAGTTATTAGTAATATTATTACGTATAACAGCACGAATAATAATTCTAGACCAGCGTTTAGTAGATTATCTGCTGTTAGCATAAAAAAGTGTGGATCGATCATTGATAATACGCTTGATGTCATTCTTGATCCTATTTCTACTATTAATCCATATAGGTAGTATGATGCTTGTATGAATACTATCATTATTACTGTATTTTTGAACCATTCTTTAGCCATTTCTCTACGTAGAACATCGTGGCCTGATACTAAGAATTGAAATCCGGAATATACAAATAATATTGCATAAAATAGACTTAAGCAATATATGATTATTACCCATACTCCGTGGAATAATTCAATGCTAGGTGATGCTTGTAATAAGTTTTTAACTAAATTTAACAACGGTTCTAGCGGGGCGTTGAATAGATTTAGTATGAAGTCGAATATTTTTTGCGGTATGCATGTAGCTAAGTTTGATAATCCGCAATCTTCGGCTCTTACTCCAGGAATAGTTAGCAATAATACTCCTATCGGTATTAATGCTTTGCCCCAGTAATGTTTTATTCCACGATAGATTAGATAGATTACAAAAAAGAAGACCAATATTTTAAGTAGTAAAGTTAAATTTATTACGGTTGAATCTGTATTCTGTTTTTCTGATTCTTGTTCTGTAGTGTTTCTTTGACAAAATGTTGTTTGTTTTTCAAAAAATGTATAGTATTCTAGAGAGCAAGTATTAGCTGAATTTGTATAAAATACGTTGTCATTAACTAGCAGATTTCGGAATTTTATCGATTCTATAGGATATGCTGTCAAAGTTAGGAAGTAATATGGTTTCTTGCTAAAGTTTGCTTCATAATAGAATTTTTGGTTTTCGAAATATGAATTGTCAAATTTTAGTATGATGCTTGTCCAATTATTTGACATTAATACTCCCTTAGTTGTGTTCTTGTATTCTCCGATTATTGTAAACCTCGGAGTATCGGATGCGATATATTGTTGTACACTAAGAGTGTCTTGAATTTGAATCGAGTACGGAGTATATGTTGTTGACGTATATTTGCATGTTAAGCAGTAACTATTGCAGGAACTTCTACAACAAGTTTTCTTCCAGACATAATTGTCTGCTTGTAAATTAGTTTGAATTGTTGCTTGAGCAATTATACTAGAATAATTATTTGAGACAAGATACAAGATCTTTCCTGTAGCTACTTGTTTATTATTAACTAGCCATCTAATATTTGATTGTTCTCCAGACTTCGAGTATATTATTTGACATGTTCTGCCTTCAGTTTTCTTGTTATAATAATAATTTGCAGGCAGTACGATTGAATAATTGTATTCTGCACGAGTATTAATTTCATCAGGAACATATAATGTTTGATTGAAGTACACTGATGGATTGATATATAATATGCTTATCCATGCTTTTTGTATAATACCTTGATTGTACATCGGAGTATTATTTGGAGCACTAGCGACTATAATTTGTGAATTATAATTATTAATAAAATCATAATCAGGAAAAGAACTATTTTTGTAAATTATATTTGCTATTAGATTTTCATTAACTGAATTGAGTTCTAGACAGTTTTGTTGATCCACACCTGTTAATTTGTTACATTCATACGCGTAGCTATTAGAAACTAAAAATAATAAAAAAAAGAAAAAAATTATTGGCTTCATTGTGTTAAGTAAGAGACTATTATCGGTGCAACCCAAATAATAATCAATCCTATCACAATATATGTCGCCATGGTCTTTGCAGACTCTCTCTTAGCCTGATCACTACCGCTGGTTATGAAGGTAATTCCAGCAAATACCAAGAACAATACAGCTATTACCGTTGCTGCATATTTAACAAAGTTGTATACCTTCATTACAGGCTCTAATATCTGGTCGAAAGTCTGCTGATCCTCAGCCGATATATCGCTATTGAAATCTGCAGCTAAAACCGCAGGCATCGCAAGCAATAACACCAACAAAATCAGCGTTTTTTGCATTTTTTATACCCCCGTGCCTTAAGGCACTTACTTCTAACATCCTGAAATTTCTCAAGACTACCATACTTCCATAGAATAAAGGCAAGACAAGAAGAACAAAACTGACCCTCCTTAGATTCTAATTCCTTGCCACAGATAATACAAAACATTTATACCACCAACAAGAACAAGACCGAGAAGACTAAAAACACTAACTAGGAGAATGTAATACAAAGAAAAGCTTTTTTGATTTAGAAAAGTTTATAATACACCTTTTTCAAAAATTAATATGGGTAAAGCACCAAATCATAAACAAACTAATCGTATCGCAAAGAAAAAAGAAATAACAGTTTCTTGCAACCGACAATTTCCAGATTGCCCGCCTGAACAGAATGATACGGATTGTAAATTATGTCCGCTATATATAAAAAAATAGTTCATCTAAATTTAACATTTGTGATACTATTCTCTCAATTCATACTAGGTTGCTTTATTTCTAATTTGTTAGATATTTTATTTCAAAGTATTTTCTATTTTTTTAGAAAGGTTCTTGATATACTCTTCCATATACTTCCAGTCAGGTTGATTATTTTTGGATGGCAATTTTATCGTTAATTTCTCTAGTTCTTTAAAATTCATTCCTTTTCCCCCCCAACAGAAATTTTCTTTAATTTTATTGCTAATAACTGTAATTAAGAATAAACTATTTATTTTATTTAAATTATTATTTCTTAAGATTTTAATTTTATCTCCAGTATAAAAATCTTTTTCCTGATAAAAAATAGTTATGGCGTCCATTCCAATAGTCAAACAATTTCCTGCATTAATTTTAACTTTTTGTTCAGGAATATATTTTGCTACACCATTATTAATTTCAGTTCTGGTAACATAAGGTATATTTCCAAACGCACCTTTGATATTTTGATTATGAACTTTACTAATTGAGTTCTTTAACTCAAATATCCCATTGTTCCCGCAAAGATTAAATTTTTTCCATTTACCCAAATTAATTTTGGTATCATTCTTTATTTTTCTAGGCAACTCTTCTAACTTCTCTAAATTAAGCTTTTTGTAAGAGAGATTTTTGATATGATCTTCCATATACTTCCAGTCTGGTTCGCCTTTGTGATTTATGGGTAATGGTATACTGCATTCTTTTATTGCTTTTTGACTTGCTTTCCTTTTATAGTTGAAAAATTCTTGTGAATAAATAGAATTCCAAACAGAAATGATAAATAACCCTATCTCTTTATTTAGTTTAAACTTAGGTGTAAGTTTTTCAACGTGATCCGAAGCAGAAAAATCTTTTTCTTGGTAAGACATCCAACCTAAAACCGCACTATCTACTACTAGAACATTCCCTTTTTCTGTATGAATTGATGAATAAAATCTTATTCCATTATTAGTAGCTTGTGTTGTTACATAGGGGAAATTTCCGGGATTTTCTCTAATTTTATTGATAGGTGTCGTTATTGTTCCGCTAATATCGAAGAGAGTACTCATCTTAAACTCCTTCCATTTTGTTATATCAATTCTTTTTATCTGCTTTACCTCTTTAACAAAAGAATCTATTTTGGATAAACTCATTTTCTATTCCCCTTAGCTGATTTTTTCCTTATTGCCCAAAGTAACCAGTCTTTCTCCTTAATTTCGGAAACTTTTTCCTTAATCTCAGGATTTTCAAATAATGTTCTATCCAAAATAACTTTTTGGAAATCTTCTTCAGTTAAAATAACTTCTTTTTGCGGTACAACATATTCTAAATCTCTTGAAACCTGTTTTGATTCGTGTTTTCTGGTATTATTAATTATATCAGTCCAGTATTTTAATAAATTATTTGTCCCATTATCTATCCAGCGATTATTTACATCCTGTCGTCCACCGTTTTTCACTGTTACAAGCTCGTCTTCTTTTATCCAATATTTTACAATCTCCTTATTTGAGTGAGGAGTTCCTGTTCTAAAGATAAAAATAGAGGTTGAAACTCCTGCAATTCCCGCCCAAACCTTATCGGGCATCTTAATTATTTTTTCCAAAGTATGTTTTGATAAAATACCATTAACAATTTTCTTTGACTTCGTATAAAGTGTTCTATCCGGCAAAATAAATGCACACAAAGAATTATCTTCAACATTATCCAAGACATTTTTAACAATTTGTATCCCTATTTGTCCTTCAAATGGCGGATTCATTAAAACTTTATTTATCTCTTGTTTCTTTATCCATTTTCCAGTTTCTTCCTTTGTAGAATCTTGTTGAATAATATTAGATTTTCCGTCTTTATGCATAAGCATATTAACACATGCCAAAACATAAAGTTCTTTTGCCCATTCAATTCCAAAAAGATTATTTTCTTTAATGCTCTTTTCATTTGTTCTTTTTTCTTTTATCATCTTGCTCATGGCCTTTGTTAAAAAAGTTCCAGAACCACAAGCAGCATCTAAAACTTTACACGTATAATCAATATTTATAAGTTTATACATCAAATCAGTCCAAATTTCAGGAGTAAAAACTTGTCCGTGCTCACTCTTTTTAGCATATCTTCTAAATTCATTGAAGAAAATAGCCATTGCATCTTTTCCTTCCCAAGAATAAGAATTTATCCACTCACTTATTTTATCTATGTCATCATAGATTTGTTGAACATCCTCTTCATTGCTTTCATTAAGAGAAATCTTAGAAAATTCCTCCGAAAGGAGATTTAATTTTGCATCCTTATGTTTTGAATTGGTAGGTATTTTATTTTTGATTATGTTTGAAATGGCATTTTTCATATCTTCAAACGTTGTTGTTGGAACAGGAATTTTTTCTTCTTTTGCAATCCTAAGTCCGACCAATGCCAACCCAGTAAACATCATACGACCAATTAAATTAGAAAGACCTAATTTGTGAAGTTTATTATTTATGGACTGAACTGCTATGTAAACATCTTCTTTTTTTACTTTTATTTCGAATAAACCTTCGTAATATTTCATATTTTGAAACGAGGTTTCTTGTGGATGAGTTAGGCAAATAAATTCACCTGTTTCAACATCATAGAGTATTCCAACAATATGCCTTGTGCCGATTGATTTTTCTAATTTAATATAATTTTCAAGTTGATCTTTGTATTTGTGGATGCTCTGTCCTTGTTTTTTCTCAACAAGAACTGATACACCATTATTAAAAAATCTTCTATCTAAATTCTTATTAAGTTTATCTTGTTTTTGTTTTCCTAAAATTTTAGCTATATCTTCACGAGATAACTTTTTATTTTTACCATAACTCTTCTGATAAGAATATTCATTATTTTCTATATTGCTTGTTAAAAATTCCTCGCCGATTGATTTTTCAAAGTGTCTCATTTTACCTCTTCTCTCTCTTTAATTGTGTTTATTCCCTTTTTTAAACTTATTCTGTGTCCTTTTTTAATTTTTCGCTCCATATGCTACCATAAAATTTGCATCTGCACGGAGTTATCTTCTTTTACCGTAGGAATTTGTTTTCGTAATCATGCATTATAATACTCCTTCCCTTGTTAGTCTGTCTTTGATTTCTTTTTCTTCTAGTGTTAATGTTTTTGCTGTTTTTATTCGAGTCATTGTTTCTCTGCAATCGTATGAACACCATTTTTTTACTTTGGACCCTGAAACAAAGGTTCTACCGCATATTAGACACGTTTTTTCATTACTTTGATGTTTTGCGCTTAGTATTTGTGCAGATATTGTTCCTGAACCAGTAAATGGTTCTACAACTATCCCGTCAGTTACTATATTTGATTCAGTCTCCTCCGCTTCTTCTACTGATTGCTCTGTGATTTTATTTCCTAATAAACTCTTTATTTTATGGAAACTGCTCTCTAGATCATATTTGACTTTTGTCAAATTATCAGATATATATGTACCTGAATTTATTATACTGGTTGCTTTGCTTTTCATCTCGTCAAAGCTTCTAAACCTGTCTTCAATCAATGCTATTTCTTTAGATATTTTATCGAAATCAATAGTAGACTCATCTTTTTTTTCATCTTTAACTAATAGTATCCTTGCTAATCTGTATGCGAAATATAGATTATCTGTACCATAGTAAGTTATTATGTATGAATCAGTTATCTTTATCGGATAGAATGCTGAAGGCATCTGTTCTTTCTCTGCAAATAAGAATATACAAAATTTGGCGTTTCTATTCTTTAATGCCAGATTGGTTTCATCTAATGTTTTTTTAACACCATATCCCTTACTATTTTTACACTCTATAACAATTCTCTTTTTAGCTGATCCGTCTAAATCTACTATTATATCTCCAACTTTACCAGAGGAAGCATATGTTCCTGTTGTTTTTTCCACTTTATCTTCATACACACTACTAATTTTTTCTAGTGTTTCATATACTCCTTCTTCAAAATCCAACCCTTTTTTTGTACCACGAGCTTTTTCTTCATCAATAGCCTGTTCTTTTAACACAGCATCTCTTATGTCTTTAATTTCACTTTCCTTTAAATCTTTGATTTGTTTTAAAATGTCTGCTTTTAACAGTTGTATAGGTGAATCTGCCTTGTTAGGATTAAGCAAATCTTTTATAGTGTCTTCTTCTAGTTCTGTTGAATCTTTTATTGATGCGAGTAGTTTTGAAAATGAGCTATTTTTGTTATCAATATCAAAACTTTTATCTAATAATGCTTTAACTTTTCCATCTTTTTCATCGAAGTATTCCTTCATTGATTCTTTTAATTTACCGTTTTTTACATTGAAGTATTCTTCTATAACGTTTTTGAATTGGTTTAGCGGACTTCCTTCTTGTTTCATATCGAATATTTTATCCAAATTGTTTTGAAATTTATATAATGAACTCTTTTTATTGTCTAATGAGAAGGTATTATCGAAGGATTCAGTCATATCTTCCTGCTGTGATTCTATAAATTCTTTAAATTTTGACATAAGACTCGTTTTATTGTTTAAATCAAACTGTCCTTCATGTTCTTCTAAAAATTTCTTAAAGTTACTAATCATACTATCTGATTTGTTATCATCAAAGAATTCTTCTAACTTTTCTTCTATATAATTTGATTGTTCTTGGAATGATTTCTTAGCATCGACTAAGAACTTATTGAAAGATTTTTCAATAAAATCCACGTTTTCAGATAGCGTCATCTGTTTTAGACCCACACAACCAATGATAATTGACTTTTCCACCCATTTCTCTAAGTCTTTTTTATCTTCTAAAAAAGATATTACATCAGGGTTTTTAATAGTAAGATTGTTAATTATTACTTCGTTTTTAGCTTTATTAAGTTTAACGCTGTTTTCTTTCATTTTTAGTCACCTTTGCTTCTCTTTCTCCCATTGTTCTTGTATACTTCTTATTATTGGATCATCTTCTTTCGATTTGGCTAGTTCTTCTATGAATATTTTTGGATGGTTTTTCCATTCTAGGAACTTTTCTAGCTTTTTTGTCATTGTTTCGAATGCGGATTTTGCTGGTTGTTTATTGTCGAATTCGCTTTCGATATTTCCATCGTTGATTGTCTTTCTAAGTCCTATAAAACATATTGCTACCTTAATATTCTTAATTGGAACGTTTTTATCTGCAGAATATAGTCTTTTGTACGTTTCTAATTGTTGCCTGTATTCTGATGCTCCATCTGTTTTCTTTGATGTTTTCCAATCTATTAATAATATTTCATCTCCTTTCTCAAGGATAGCATCGACAACGCCTTTGAATTTTATGGCATCTTGTGTGGTTATTAATTGACTTAAAGGGATAAGCATTTTATATTCTGTTTCTACAAGCTTATATCCTTCTGTGGTAAGTTGTGCCCACATACTTATTACATTTTCGATATAGGGTTCTAATTCTTCTCGGACTTCGACTTCGTTTCCTTTGAGTATCTCTTCTGCTATTTTATGGACTTCACTTCCGATGTTTGTTGCAGATGAATACTCGGAGAACAGTATGATGTTGCTAAGCAAATATTCGTACGGATCTGTTGTTAATCTCGAAAATGAGATTCTATCTAATTCTTTAAAGTGTTTCTCAATAAACTTAAACAGCCACGCATCGTTACCCTTTAGAGCTTTCTTTGCTTGTTCGTATTCTCCATTAACAAACAAATTATACGCTCTTCTCTTTAATTCGGATGCATTCGCGTTATCTTCAATGTCTGCTTCAAGAACAATTTCTGATTTTTCTGAAAACTCGTTCAAGAATTCATTTGGCTTTTCTGTAAGGATAAATAATCTTTTCTTTGCTCTCGTATATGCTACAAAATTTATTCTTAGTGTTTCTTCTTCTAAGTCGCCTTTTGCATTTATTTCTTTTGATTTTAAAATAGCTTCAACTACATGGTCTTGAAAGCTGATATTATCTCTTGTTTTCGAAGGAATATAAATTACATTATCGTATTCCTTTCCTTTTGACTTATGAACTGTTGTTAATATAACTTTTTTCTCCACATCTGTCTCGCTAGAAAGCAAATCTGCTGACTTTAAATAATTTACAAGTTCAGGAATACTCTTTTCCGATGTAACGTTTATAGCTTCAATACATGCATTTTGCATAGTCAGTGAAGCGAGTAAATATTCTTCTCCATAACTTAACGCAACAGGAATAATTCTACCTTTAAACAATATGTTTATGTCTTCTACTGTTTTTACAGATTCTCTTAATGATTTAAACGCTGGACAAGAAACATAAAGTTCTTCTAAAGTCAAATCTCTATTGCTAGCAATTTCAAATGCATCCTGTAATGTTAATGGAAAGAACGGTGTGAACATTGAATTCTTCACAAGCTGTATATCTTTACTAAACATTCCTTGTAAAAATGTAATAATGCTAATCTTTGCCTCATTAGACGCAGAAAAGAAAGTGGATGAATGTTCAATTTCTCGTTTTGTTAATTCTTTTGAAAGAGCTGTTATTTGATAATTGGTTCTAGCAACAATTGCGATTTTTTCATCAGTATTCTGTAATTGTTTTATTAAAGTTAAGACTGCCTGAAAAGTATCTTCTTTAGCAACACTAATTATTTTTGGCTTATCACAAGGATTAACATCATTATTTCTAAGATTTTCCAGTGCTATCTTATGGATTTCATCCTTGGTCTTATTAACAAAATCTGCTCTAGCATAATCTAATATTTCGTTTGAACTCCTAAAATTCTCCGATAATATAAATTTAGTAGAATCTCCGAACTTTGTAAAATTTAGGATTGAGCCACCCTGAAAACCAAATATGGCTTGTTTAGCATCTCCAACAGCAAGAAAATTATCTGCAGATTTAAGCGCAATATCTGCTTCTATTGCGTTTACATCTTGTAATTCATCAACCAGTACAAACTTAAAATGTGGGGGCCTTTTTAATTTAAGGAACTCTAATAATAAATCAGTATAATCACAGCCCTTTGTTGCCTTAAACTTCTCATATTCAGAAAAAATATCAACAAATTCTATCAAAAATCTCTCAAGATCCTCTTTCTCAAACTTATCTGTTTCTTCAATGAAAGTTTTCGCTTCTTGAATACCTATTTTATCAGGTGTAATTCCAAAATTTTTCAAATATCTCATAAGATTTTCCATCTTAGGAACAATAGTATCAACAAGATAATCATCACCATAATTTAGAGTCTCCTTGTCCTTCAAATGACGATAAATAACATATCTTAACAAATTAGAAGAAATAATGCCTGAATCATCCAAACTATTCAAAGCATAGGAATGAAATGTAAAAATATTAAGTTTAGATAGATCAACAACGAGATCTTCCTCCTTAATTAATTTAATAATTCTATCCTCCATTTCACGCTTCGCTTTATTCGTAAAAGTCAAACAAAGAATATCTTCAGGGTTTAAGCCTTGACTAAGTAAATGGATATACTTGTAAGCTAAGAGAAGAGTCTTACCTGTACCAGGATTAGCGGTAACAAGAACATTACCAGCGGTTTCAATAATTCTTTGTTTTTCAGCGTTAGCATTCATTTTATTAAATTTCGAGTTTTGTCTTAGAATGTACCTTAAGAAGCAAAGAATGTACCTGTTGCGTCTCATCATACACTTTCTTCACCATTTCTAGAACATTTTCGGGCTTTGTTAAATCGAATTTTCCTTTATCCATATATGTTTTATCCTCATAATGAGAATTGTGTAGGATACTAATTTGTTTATACTCTTCAGATATTAACATATTCAAATAAAGTTCCAATTTTTTCTTCCACTCTTTTCTATGATTTTTAATAAATCTACTCATTTGATATTCAAAAATAAAACTGTCATAACTTGCTCCAGTTCTTACTCCTGTACCAGCTCTCTTATTCGCAATTTTTCTATAAGCGACAATCCTAAAAAAATAATCCGGAGAAATGTCTGCTATTTTTTTAAAGCATTCTAAGAATTCTTCTTTTAGTTTATTATCTTTCAATATTTTTTTCATATCATTTTTATGGAAGATCAAATCTATTCCAAAAAATCCGGGGAATATATACACTGAATAATGCGGAAAATGTATAAGAGTAGTGTTACTTACAGTACCATCAAAGAAGGCATCCCATACACTAGTTTTCGGTCTGTCCTGAAATTTTAAGGCATTATCTTTGAACCATCGCTTTTCTTTTAAGTCAATTATTAGTTGCTTAAGAATCTCTTTAGCAGCACGTTCATCATAATCATAATTTTCATTAAAAAAAGGTATTCCGTCAAATCCGCTCAATTTAATCTCCTCCAAATAATTTGAAAAATGATTAGCTAGATACTCTCCAATAGTTTTAGGTTTTCTAACTTTTATTTTTCTACAAATACTAGAAATGTCTTCCCAATATAACGAGATAATATCTGCTTTATTATTGAAAAAATCTTTATTATATCTACCTATTTGATCCTTATCAGAATCCGCATTTACTTTAGCTTCTATCATAATAGCATGAGTATCATCAATTATTAATCCATCAGGGCGATTATCTTTTATATTATTTTCAAAGTCTTTTTCTCTTAGCTTATATTTAGAAGTTATTTTGCAGATTATAGGCGTACACACATTTCGCGTTCTATATTTTTCTTTTTGTGATACTTGAAATATAAAATCACACTTATTTTGTAATTTAAAACGCACCTTAAGTAGTTTTAAAAACTTCTTTCTAAAACTTAAATTATTCTTGATAACTAGTAAAAATGCTTTAGTAACATTGTTTTCATATTCGTTATAATTTTCTTCTTCAATTTGTCTACCAAATACGTTCAAATTTTGTGATGACATATTTTAGCTCCTACTATTGACTATTTTATTAATTCCCAATTATTCCAATATCTGTCTTTCAGCTTATATAATCTGTTTAAATCCACAGTTTTTCGATTACCTTTTGGATTAATGTATATAAAATCACCCGGGCAACTCTTAAAACTTTCAAATTCCTTAAACTTTTTAACTAAATCTATAGACGGAACAATAAAAACGTCAGGATTACCTTCCAATAGCTTAAGATTAGTTATATCCTTATACGCTACAAACACTATAAAATGGTCTTTGGCAATTAAACAATTTTCAATAGGAAATGCTGAGGATGATTTTTTAATTCCCTTAACATCAATAGTTAAAACTTTTCCGTCATTTATAACCATTATATCTACTGATTTCTTATTACCTAGAGTTAATGACGCATTAAACCCTTTTCGATACAACATAGATAGAATATAAAATTCTGACGCTAGATTAGTATTCTCGTGTTTTTCACCCATTATAACCTCGCTATCTTTCCTGCATCGGTCAATATAAATCCTTCATTAGTTGCTTCTACAAAATCCATGTTCTTTAGTTCATCTATGCTTCTATATACCATTGCTTGACTTAACCCTGTCTCTTTTGCTAAATCAGCGTAAGTTTCTATTTTCTTTTTGTCTACGGATTCTAATATTGCTTGTTGACTCTCGTTTAATTTTATTGATAAGATTGGTAAATATACTACTGCGCCTTTGTCTTCTTCTGGGTTATATACAATCTTTTTTACATAAGAACTACGTGCATATGCTCCAAATAATGCTCCCATACTTTGAGTTTTTCTTCCTGCGGTAATGTTAAAGTAGATTTCATCTTCTCTTGGTTGTAAATCGATGATTTTAACTACTTCGCTAGCTATTTTTACAATATCATACTTTGGTATCTTTACTTCTTTAATATCAAGTACTCTGCCCACAGAATTTTTTATTAGTGTAAGAGAATCTTTTTGTATTTTATTTGATTCTTCATCCATAAGAAGAATTAGTCTATCTGGACTTAATCTAGTGCATGCAAGTAATACTGGATCCGGATTATATAACGTAGCAATCAATACTTTCATTTGACACCTTGATTATGGATTAGTATCCTTATTTAAATAGTTTTCTATTAAATCAGAGGTATTACTATAAAGCAGTATAAATTCTTAGGCAGAGTATAGTATTATACTAATCTATAGAAAACTTTATAAAGTTGAAGGTCTACGAAGCTTTATCGTCAATAGGGGGTTAGAACACCACTTTCACGAGTATAATAGTAATAAAAAATATCAAAGGTGAAAATAATGCCAGATTTTGAAACACATTTTATTGTCGGCGGATTAACCGCTGTATGCGTATTAGCTAATGCTAGAAAAAATAGAAACGAACTAATGGATTTCGCAGAAACACTTAGTATTTTTCTTGGAGGAGGTGCTGTAGCGTCATTACCTGATGTGTTTGATCCGCCAACAAGCCCGAGACATAGATCCATAGGACATAGTATAGTTGGAAGTGCAGGATTAGGATTAGCTATGAAAAATCTCGAAACAAATCTTGATATTCCTCAGAATAAGAAAGATGTGCTTTATGCTTTAGGAGGAGCATATCTTAGTCACATAGCATTAGATGCAACAACACCTGCAGGTTTACCCTTCATAAGCAATGATACTCTTGATACTGATTGAAATGCAAACTAAATATTTTCCAATAATCAAAGTAAGTGATCCGAAATTAAGGTTTATACACGTAGGATTACCAATAGATACTATAGTTATAAGATTACAAGATTTATTAACACAGGGAAAATTTGGATTCAATAACATCTTCTATGACATAAATAAGGCCGGAGGAATTCATAATTATCTCAATTTTCAAGGAACAATCATTCTATCATCTGTAATGAAGGATCAGATTATATCTGAATTCACAGCACAAAAATATATTGAAGCTCTAAAGGTTGTGAAACCTGACTGTTGGACTTCAGTTGACGGCGAAACTTATGAAGGTGAATACATAACATCAATTTCTGAGATTAGACGATCTTACTTGGAAACAAAAGAAGTTATGAAAGCATGTCCTGAAGTAACTGTCATTGGACAAATTAAAGGATGCACAAGATTCATGATGATGTTTCATATAATGCTACTTAAAAGGCTTGGAATAAAAGAATTTTTGTTTCACACAGGGGATTTTTCTAGAAGAGGAAAAGATCGAAACAGATCTAAAGCGCGAGACCACGCATGTTACATCCGTGATAGAGTAGATAAATTGTATTTATATGGTACAGGTTCACAGAAAAAATTGATTGAATACTCTTTTGCTGACGCATGTATATCCTTCAACTATTTCATAAAAGCCAGAAATGGCCAAGAATATCATGGAACAAATCTATCAAGATACGTGGGCAAATATAATGCTCAGATAGCAAGAAAAAATTTAATTGAAATACTAAAAAATACTCACAGAATTAGATATCAAAAAAAATTATTTGAAGGAGGTGTGTGCACATGGGCGGAAGTTCAAGAGGAGATAGACCAAACTATACAGGAACAGCATCAATTAGTCACAGAAGTAACTTAAACTATTATAATAATCAACAAACAGAAACAACAACGATAAAACGAGCATTTATAAGTTTCCATATCGAGGATGAAGCGCAAGTAGGATTATTACGACATCAAGCAAAAGATGACAGATTCGATCTAGAATTTGTAGATTATTCAGTTAAAGAACCATTTGATGAAAAATGGAAAACACAATGCACAGAAAGAATCAGACAATCATCTGTATGTATAGTTATGATAGGAACAGAAACGTATAAACGAGAAGCAGTATTATGGGAAATTGAAAAAGCATACGAACTAGGCAAACCTGTAATAGGTGTAAGAATACATAAAGACTATAAAGATAGAATTCCGGAACCAATGATTAGAAACGGTGCTAAAATTGTAAATTGGAAAATGGAAGATATACAAGACTCATTAGATAATGCATAAAATGAAACACACAATACAATTAATGAACAAGAAAAAGAATGTAGACAAGAAATTACTATTTGAACAATACAAACTTATATGTGAATGTGCCGATCGAGTCACAGATAAGCGACAGAACATGAATAATTTTTATTTAACTGTTAACTCCCTTGCTCTAGCGATAGCCGGATACTTATCTGTGAATAGAATATATGATCAAGTATCAACAATAATAGGCATTATAGGAGTTATCATATGTATAGTCTGGTGGAAAAATATAAACTCATATAAGAATTTAAATACTGCAAAATTCAAAGTAATTCACGAATTAGAAAAATATTTACCTGCAAAAATATATGCTAAAGAAGATCAATATCTCACAGAAGGATATTATCACTTAACCTCATCTGAAAAAACAGTGCCCGTAGTATTTGGGATATTATACGCACTTGTTTTTATTACTAATATTTTGATTCCCCTAATTAAAACATAATCTCTTATTTGCACATTCAACATATTTAAGATTTAATTCACACCCCATATAGTTTCTTTTTAGTTCTTTGCACGCTACTGCTGTGCTTCCTATCCCCATGAATGGATCTAAGATAATATCTCCTTCTTTACTAGATACTTCAATCAGTTTCTTTAAAATAGCCAGTGGTTTTTGTGTTGGATGTATTGCCATTCCATCTTTACCTCTTAATCTTTCTTTGCCTTGTAGAGCTCCTGTTACAAATGTGTTATGCATTGTTGATTGCGATGAAAAGTTGAATGTTGAAAGGCTAGGTTTTCCTTTTTCTCTTATGGCATAGACTATAAATTCATTAGCAAACAGATAATTTGTTTTGCTTAGTCTTGGTGGCGGATTAGTTTTATACCATACTAACAGGTTTCTGAAGTACCATTTTTCTATGAATTCTTGCATATATATCGGAATTTGCTCGTTCCCACAGAAGACGTAGATTTGTCCCTTTGGTTTTAGAACTCTGCGCAATTCGACTAAAACAGGCTTAGGATCAAAGCCAAAATCCCAATCTCCAAAATTTTTCTTAATAAGTCTACCATTGATTTTTAGGTCATTTTTTTGAGAAACATTATATGGAGGATCTGTCACTATAAGGTCGACACACTCATCAGGCAAGGATTTAAGATATTCAAGGCAATCCATGCATTTTATTATATTAAGTTCCATAGAACACTAATAGTCGAGATACTTGAAATAGAAAACTAGGATTATGTAATACACAGAGAATAAAATGCGAACATCAACAGACTCTTAGGATTTTGTTCTAATAGCCCATTGATGTCACGCAAGTGTTAGTAGCCCCGCCCAGATTCGAACTGGGGTCAGAGCCTTTCTTCTCGCAGAAGAAATTCCAGAAATGGAAATTTCTGCTATCCAGAGGGCCCTATGACTGGTCTGAAAAGTTTCATAGAAGCTATTTCATTTGACCGCTACACTACGGGGCTAAATAAAAATTTGTGTAGCCGACTTCCATGCTTATCGTTTGAGAAACCCACTTCGTTTATATATTTTGTCACATCACTTTGCCTAGAAATAACAAATGCTCTATCTTTTATTATCTTAGAAGGATGATAACCTAATTTTTTAAATGCGTCACGTGTATCATTCAATAATTCAATATTATGATTCGTAAATCCAATACGTAATAAATTTTTATCACGCTGAGACATCCGAAATATGGATCCGTCTGTGTCAATCAATCCTCTAAGACAAGCTTTTAGATAATCTTCGTTTTCTAATATCCATCTCGGAATTCTTAATTTATTAATTATTTTATCACCAGAACGTAAATCCATATCACCTAGAAATTCGACTAAGTTTTTGCTATAAAAACATGTTAATACTTCATTTCCTTGAAGTTTCTCATGGATGCCTGCTTTTAATCCGAAAAGCTTTTCTCCTAAAGGTTTAACAAAATTAATATGATAATCGTGATCTAATTTCAAATCTCCTGCGATTCTTACAGAGTATACGCCGACTTTTTTTCCTTTCTTATAAGATTGAATACTTCCGTCGCCCAGGATTATGCCTATAAATTCAGCTAACTCTGCAGAATATTCTGGCAAAAATATCTTCTTAAGAGAACCGGACGAATTTAATCCGCCTTTGATTCTGCCCTGTTTTTGATTATTCTCGTGTTTCATTCGCATTATTAATCATCTCACAACACTTTTGGATGATTAATAGAAGAATGAATATAGTAATATAAAATCTATGGCAGAAAAAGCGGAGAATTTCCGAATCACACTACGGGGCTGTTAATTCTCCTGGAAAATAGTTATCTTTATAAATAAATCGTTTTTCCTTATATCACATATTTAACATAATATTTCGAGGTATATCAAGATGGCAAAGTTAAGAAAAGGTTCAGCATACAATCAAGTTCTAAAAAGACCGTATACTAGAAAGTCTAAATTTAGATCTAAAAACTTCATTAAGTCAGCACCACACAGTAAGGTTGTTAGATACATAATGGGAAGTCCAAATAAGACATTCGAATATACATTAACATTAATTGCAAAGAAAGAATTACAAATTCGAGACAATGCATTAGAATCTTCAAGACAATCAGGTAATAAATGGTTAGAAACAAAGGCAGGTAAGAGTGAATACTTTTTCCAATTAAGAAAACATCCACATCACATGCTTAGAGATAACGTATTAGCATCTGGTGCAGGAGCAGACCGTATGAGTACAGGTATGGCTGGTTCTTATGGTAAAGTTGTTGGACGAGCAGCTCAAATAAAAAAGAATGATATATTATTTATAGTTCGTACTGATAAGAAAAATCTAGGAATCGCAAAGCAAGCATTAGTTAGATGCAGAAACAAGTTACCTTGTCATTGCCAGATTATAGAATCTAAGAATTAAACAACTTTTTAAAGTTTTAATTATTTCTTTTTTTATGTCTATTATCTATTCTAGCACGGTAGTGTCTTATAATAGTAAAGGTAATCCTGTTGTCAAAAATAATAGCAGGACTGTTATAATTCACGATTTCCAAAGCGCATATAAAACTCCAATCGGAGATATTTCTGAATTTTGTATAAAAAAAACAGAAGATAACTATGATATAGGTAGCACTCTCAATGATAAACCGTCAAAAGAATTCGGCACTATATGTATTCATACTTCTAAAGGCAAACCATTAATGGATTGTTGCGGTAAGAAAATATTGGTTAATGGTTATGAACAAATTCCTAAAATAGGAAGCGTCATAAAATATAAGAAGTTATTTTCTTTCGAAAAAATGGAAGTAGCGTGGATAATGACTGATGATGATTTTAACAAAAATATTCAAAGACTAATAGATCGTAGAGATGTAGCTTGTTTTCGCGACTATGGACGTAGGTCTGAATTTGTAAATGTACTGCTTAGAATGCAGTCAGAATATAGTAATCAAAAATACATGTTTTCTTTGATGAGCCTTGATAAAGTATACGAATTATCTAGACCAATACTTAGAGAGAATATAGAGCTAGCGAACAATTTACAATTCCTAAAAGTATTAATTGAAGAATCTATTCGAAGTAATGTTCTTTAAGACCTTTCTCTATTTTCTTCTTTAATTCGTCAAGAGTGCTTATTGCTTTGTATTTCTTTCTTGCTTTTGCTATTGATTTCTCGTCAATTATATCTGCCTTACTCAAGTAAACAACTATTGGTTTATCATGTTCCTTTAATTTCTTTAATAATTCTTCTTGTTGTTTTATTGGATATGGTTCTGTTAAATCAATAACATAAATTATCAAATTTACTAAATATTTCAATACTAAGAATGCTTGTAATTCAATATTATTTGTTTTATTTCTATCTAGAACTCCTGGAGTATCTACAAATTGTACTTTATGTGCACCATAAGTGGCATATCCTTGATTAATTTGTTTAGTTGTAAAAGCGTAATCCTTAATTTCAGGTTTTGCTGGCGTTATCTTAGAAAGCAACGTGCTTTTTCCAATATTAGGAAATCCGGTAATTGCAACAGTAAACAAATCCGTCTTTAATGTCGGATACTGTTTCATAGTCCATCTTGCACTCTCAATATATTTCAAACTCTTATCTACTTGACGCATTAATGAACCAATTCTACCATAATATGCACCCATAACTTTGTTTATTTCTTCTCTAGTATCGCATCTTTTTAATGAACCAAGATGTTGTAAGGATAATTCGTCCAATCTCTTTGTAATCCAACTAAGCGACCCTAATGATTTCTTCAAAAGGTCATAATCTAATGTTAATCTAATTAATTCAGTATATATTTCTGGTAAATTGTCTATGTTTGGAAACTTCTTTACAATATCATCCATGTATTCTCTTAATGTTTTTGTAAACACTTTAAGCTTTTCAGTTTCCGTTTTTTTAATCCTAAATATTTGTTCTCCAGAACTTCTAGCAAACACGTGTTCTCCATGTAATTTAGATTTCTTGAAAGCTTGATCTAAGTAGAACTTTGAATCATTGACCGATTGTAAATCTTGGAAATTCATAGTATACGGATAGTAAGGGTTTTTATAAAGGTATTCTTTGGTCGGAATCTTTAACAAAATTTATAAGAGTAGTAAAGTCAATACAATTATGATTTCAGTAATAGGTGCAGGTCCAGCAGGTTCGTACTATTCTAGTCTCGCTGCAAAGAATGATGAAGTACATTTATTCGAAGAGCACAAAGTTATAGGTAAACCAGTAGCTTGTACTGGAATATTAACAGATAGCGTAAATAGTATATTAAAAACTATTCCTAAAGAAGTAATCATCACAAAGATTAATCGATTCAAAATTGTTGCACCAAACGGCAAATCAATCTACATAGACTTAAAAAAACAGGACACAGTCCTTGACAGAGCTAAATTTGATCAATACTTATTCGAGAGAGCAATTGATTCAGGGGCTAAAGTTCATCTTAATGAAAAATTCTTAGGATATAAGAATATCGATAAGAATAATAAGAATCATCAACAAACATACTCAATCAAAACCTCAAAAAGAACATACGACACTGACATGATTGTAGGTAGTGATGGTCCAAATAGTCAAGTTGCAAAGAGTGCAGGAATGTTCAACAATAGAAAGTTTATACAAGGATATCAAGTTAGAGCAAAATATCCAAATCTAGAGGAAGGAACAACGATTATACACTTAAATCTTGGAGAATTCTCATGGATTGTTCCAGAAGATGATAAGATTGCACGAGTTGGAGTAATTGGTGTTAATAGTCCTAAACTTGTATCAGATTACAAGAAGCTAATAAGCAAAGCAAAAATCTTAGAGTATCAATCAGGCATTATACCATTGTATGATCCTAAACAAAAACTACAAAAAAATAAGGAAAACATTTTCTTAATTGGTGACTCGGCAACACAAGTCAAGCCAACAACATACGGCGGAATAATATACGGATTATTAGCAGGAGAACTTTTAGCAAAAGACAAGAATGCGTATGAAAAGAATTTTAATCAAAAACTTGGTAAAGATTTATGGGTGAGCTTGAAGATGCGTAACATGATGAATGGAATGCAAGAAAAGCAAGCCAATGAATTAATTTCAATATTTGAAAAACAAACTAATAGTAAAATTTTAGCAGAGCATGATAGAGATTTCCCGAGTAAGTTTATTGTGAAATTATTGATGAAGGAGGCAAAACTTTGGAAGCTAGGATTCGATATCTTTAAAAACAAGCTTGTCAAATAAAATGATGATGAATAAAACACTTTACGTTCTATGGTTTTCTGATATATTTATCCTGACTGGATTTGGATTAGCTACACCAATACTTGCCATATTCATAAAAGATACAATTATCGGTGGAACAATATTGACTGCAGGCATTGCAAGCGCATTGTATATGGGTGTTAAAGCATTAGTACAAATACCATTCTCAAGATATGTTGATGGTCATGAAAATAAAGCTAAGTGGTTGTGGGTTGGAACATTTTTAGTAGCAACAGTTCCATTCCAATATTTGATGGCAAAGAACATTAATGCAATATATATTGCTCAAGCAGTCTATGGTGTGGGAGCAGGAATTGCTGCATCAGCTTGGCTAAGTTTATGGAGTACACATCTCGATAAGAATCATGAAGGATTCGAATGGAGCATTTATTCTGCTACAGTCGGAATAGGAATGGGCGTAGCAGCATTTTTAGGAGGATTGCTAGCAACATATTTTGGATTTAATACTACAATAATTACGATGGGAGTACTATCTGTAATAGGATTCCTAGTATTATTATACTTAGAAAATAAGACTCATGCGGAGAATGTTGATGAAATGCAATATCATAAACATCGTAAATTAGTTTCTGGAACACATCGTAGGTGAAATATGGTTAAAGATTATAATATAGATTTAATGGATGAAGAACAAAGTTCTAAAGTAGAATCTTATGAAATAGATGCGTCTACAGAAGAAATTAGCGATAGACCTGCATCAGATAAACTAATATCAAAAAGCATGATTATATCAGAAGTAGTAGATATACATCCTGATGTAATTCCACTTTTAATACAGAATGGTATGCATTGCGTTGGATGTGGTGCGTCAATGTTTGAAACATTAGAAGAAGGATTAATGGGACACGGCATGGACGATAGAGAAATAGAGAGAGTGGTTGATGAATTAAACACTTATGTCAAGAATATTAGAGATAATCCTGATTCTAAGAAAGAAGATGACGAATAGTTTATTCCGTATATTTCTTTATTTGCTCATCAAGAGAAAGATTTCTTGTAATAATATACTCTATTGCTGATTTTAATCCTTTTGTGTCAAATAATTCTACAAATCTAAATGCGGCTATAGATAAATGAAACCCTGAGTTTCGCAAATTATTAAGACGCAACAATTCATCTCTATCGATTAATTTTATCTTAGTCTCTTTTGCTCTTAGTTTAACTTTCTCATCAAAATACGTATTAGTAATCATTTCTCCTAAATACGTCGGAATACTGAATGTTTTTAGTGTAGTTTCAAATTTTGCGTAATCATCAAAAGTTACGTTCGCATCAGTTCTCTGTTTACACTCCACGTATCTTTGTATAAAGAATTGTTTATAGGTTAAATCAATTTGTCCTCTAGCAGATTCATCACCGTTGCTCTTACTTAATCTATAATCCTTTACAACATCTAGGTATCCTAAATCAGTATATAATTCTCTTACAAAATTTTCCAAACCCGTACCATTATTTTTCATTTTTAGGAATAAATTCTTCGTATAATATTTCATGTAAAATCATGTTCTCAATATCTAATTTCATCATATCTCCGAGTAGTTTTCTTCTATCATCGTCATTTTCGTAGAATATTTTTACAAGTAGACCTTCTAGAATAACGCTTACACGCTCTACATTACGATTAGTACGTAAATAACTCACAAGCACATCATAATCATATGAATCATCTGAAATAGTTATGATGATGAAATGTTTTTTCATAATAACATCTAAACATTAATCTTAATAATGATTTCTTAAGAAAACCCGAATAATATACGACACGAGCAGAACATTTTCGAAAAAATGTAGATAGAAGTTATTAAGATAAACAGTTTACCTTAGTAAATGAATGATGAAACTTTATTGAATATTGCGTTAAGTATTGCAATTTTAGGAATAAGTATTTTACTGGTATTATCTTATTTTGATAAAATTCCTGACAAATCATTTAATGAAATAACGAGTAAAGATATTGGTTCTAGAACAACTGTAAAAGGAATAGTCAAGCAAATTTATCCTCATAATAATAGTGTATCAATAAAATTAGAGCAGAAATGTGTTATGGACATAACGTCGTTTGAAAAAAATGTTAATGTTAGCGTCGGAGATAACTTAACTGTTCAAGGAACAATACAAGAATATAAAGGTAGAATAAACGTATTAGCGGACAAAATCACAAAGTAAGACTTATTTATTATTGTAATATTCGATAAGCCGACTGTCATCATATATCGCAAGTCTTTCAGAAAGAAGTATTGTTTTCGGTGGTTTATTTTCTCCTGCTTTCTCATGAATCATTAACGGATTTTCTTCGACTATTAAACCCATATGTTCAATAAATTGTTTTTGTCCTATTCTTAGATTTTTATTTCTTACTACAACAACTGATCCTAATTTTGGCTTATCGGTTTTTATTAAAGTATTAAGATATTTCTCTACAATTCCTTCAGACCACCTTTTTTCACCAATACCAACATACTCATCAGCATCTATGATATCACGAATGTATAGAATTCTTCCGATGCAATTTGATTCTTGAAGAGTCTTTATTTCTTCAATTCTATTTATTTCAGCCTCAGTGAACATGTTTTTGCCAGAACTATTCAGCTTTTAAATGTTTCTTATCATCGAAAAATATACGAGAAAGACAGAATATTTCCGAAATTTGCACCGTAAGTATTATCAAGATATACAGAATGAATATTATATGATTCTAATCGAGATTCTAATCGCAATCATCCTAGGCATCCTAACTGGAATAGTTTCTGGCTTAACTCCTGGAATTCACATTAATATGATTTCACTTCTAGTGCTGAGTGTAAGTGGTTTTATCGTAGAAAAATTTGGAGTAAATATAATCGTACTTGGAGTGTTCATAATTGTTGTAGGAGTTACGCACACATTTCTTGACGCGTTGCCGTCAATATTTCTTGGAGCTCCCGACGAAAATACGATTCTAGGAGTGCTCCCGGGACATAGATATTTGCTTCGAGGAAATGGACTTATGGCTGTCAAATTATTTACAATAGGATCATTTTTTGGATTGATTATGGGCGTGATAATGTTTCCAGCACTATATTTGTTAACAAAATATTCTTATCATAATTTAGAAAAATATTTTGCTTATATATTAATTGTATCGTGCATATTTATGCTTTGGCGCGACGAAAAGAAGTTCTGGGCAGTATTTGTATTCATTATTAGCGCAGTACTTGGTCTAACAATATTTAGTATGAATCTAAAAGATCCACTATTTCCATTATTATCAGGATTATTCGGCATATCTACATTAATAATTAGTCTCAAAGATAATAATATTATTCCTAAACAGAATGATGAAACATACATAAAATTAGAGAGTAAGAAGACATTTCTTAGTCTTATAGCAGGAAATATTTCAGCATTTGTTGTATCGACATTTCCAGGTCTATCTAGCAGTATTGCTGCAACAATGAGTGTGCAATTCTTTAGAGATTTAGGCGATAAAGGATTTATGATATTAATGGGGTGTATTGGAACTTCAAGTTTTGTATTAAGTCTTGTTGCCCTATATACTATAGATAAAGCGCGTAATGGTGCAGTAATTGTAATATCTAAATTATTGCCGGAAATTACATTAGATATTATTGTTGTATTTCTGATTGTAGCATTAATTGCTGGAGCCATATCTACAATACTGGCATTATGGTTTGGAAGAATTTTCTCTAGAATCATATCTAAAATAAATTATAGAATCTTAGTTATTACCATAATAACATTTGTTACGGTGTTAGTTTGCGTTTTAACGTCATGGAAAGGTCTGTTAGTGCTTGTAACATCAACCGCCATAGGAATTATCCCTGGAATTGTTAAAGTTCAAAGAACACAATCTATGGCGTGTCTAATAGTGCCTGTGATAATTTATTTGCTATAGAAGAAATAAAAAATATTCAAGATAAAGTTATTATTTTTTCAAAAGAACTTTATTGTAATGATTAATTAGTTTCTTTACTTGTGTTGTAATATCCACACTAGATCTATCAGGATACCTATCATAAGGTCTTACGAATACGTCTACTGCTTGAGTCTTAGGTTTATTGTTAAAAAACAATACTGACATCCATACTTTTATATCTCTTTCTGCACGTTCATCAATATCAGGAGCAATCAACATTAAATCCAAATCTGAATCTATACGACCTTCTCTTGCTCCACTCCCAACCAAGCACACTTTGCTTATCTGAAAGTTTTTTGGATTATTATCGTGTACTCGCCCGTATTCAGGTATGAATATAGAATAAGCATAAAGGACATTTTCTAATCCAGAGGTAACCCTATCGGTAATCTTTCCATTACTATCAAATATTTTGTGAGTATACATATATATCTTTGGTAAAGAATATAAAGTATTACCCATAATGCTAAGGCCACTCATGCTGTTAATATAACAAACATATTTATAAAGTTTACGATATATACCACTATCGCGTAATAACAACAACGATTTCCTTTTAACCATAACCTTTTTAAATAAGTCTTTTCTCCTTTTTATCATGGAAGGAACAATAGTAAATTATCGTCGAAACAGCACAGGTCAAACTACTAATCATTTAGTTGTTAAAGTAGTTGACGTTGACAACAGAGATAAAGCAAAGAAGTTTGTGGGCAAGAAAGTAATATACAATACTGGCAAGAAAGATATTGTTGGTAAAATAAATGCTCTACACGGCAACAGTGGTGCATTAAGAGCAGTATTTACTCAAGCAATCCCTGGTCAAGCATTAGGCGGAAAAGTAAAAATAGAATAAATTTCTTAATTTTTAATTAATAATTTTTTATTCTCGATATTAATATATCTGATAAAATTTCTCGAAAACGTAAGCTTTTTATATTACCAATTCTAAAGTATAGCTAAAACTATTAAAAAAGGTGATTAATAATGGCAGGCATAGTAATTGTTCCAGTAATAGTTATTGGTTTGATTCTATCGATCTTAGAATTAATATTCGTTCATCAAGATGAAGCGGGAATGGGTTGGTTGAAACACGGATTACACGCTATACCGACCATGTTTGTGTTTATATTCATTAGCATGAACATTCCATACGTAGAATCATTATTGAAATGGAAAGCAAGTATTTGGATAACAATCGGTATAAGAGTATTTATTGGTATAATTGCAGCAGCTAAGATTAGTGCAGCAGCAGCAGTTGCTGGACGAGTAGGCGAGAAATTACCACACACATTAATAATTGCAGGATTAATAATGGTTGCACCATTCGCATGGGAGTTAGTTGCATGTACTCTACCATTTGTTAAAACATTACCAATGAATGGATGTGTACCGTTAAAATAAATTTTTTATTCTTTTTTATTATAAAAAAAACAACATTTAAATAATCACGCACGAAAAAATGATTAGAGTTAAGGTGAATTAATGGGTAAGAGTGTTAAGAGAAACTGGTTATTAATAACAATTGGATTCATCTTATTAATTAATGTAGGATTTGTTCTCGGTGCTGGAGCTATGAATGCTCTAGAAAGTGCATTTGGGGGAATAGGAAACATAGATCTTGGCGCACTTTATATGAAATATCCTCAATTATTTGACGGAGCATTTTATATTATATTCTTTATAGCGCTTTTTAAAACAGTTATGGGCAAGATAGAATTGTTTAAAGGCAATAATACTATGCCTGTAATTATGGGAATAGTGTTTGCTATATCCATGATGGTACTTAGCAATATGATGAAACCAAGATTATTACTACTAAAAGCCATCTCTCCAATAGCATTACTTATAGCAGCTGGAGCAATGGGGATATTCATATATCAAATGATAAAAGATATGACTAAAGCAAACGTTTTTGCAGCAGCAATATCAATAGCAGTCGTATTAGCACTTATTACATTCATAACATCTCCAAGTATATTTGGTGCTAGAACAGGCGGTGCCAAAGCATTAACAGGAGTAAAACAATATGCAACACTATCATTATTCATATTATTCCCAGTAGGAATAGGTCAAGTATGGAGAAATCTAGGATTGAATAATGCAATTCATAAGGGTCCTTCAGGATCTGCACATACTGACGAGAAAACATTCTTCCCAAAACAGACAGAAGCAATAGAAAAAGTTGAGGGAGTGCAAAAAGGATTAGAAAAAGGATTAAGTGATGATCCTGGTGAAAAAGACATATTAGAAACGGAAGAAGGATTAGAGAATTTTGATAGGTATGATAATGATTTAAAAGCTCAAGCAGCTAAATTCACAATACAATTAGGGGATTTAGAAAAAGAAGAAAAAGAAGGCGAAAGGAGAGAAGCAGGAATGTTAACTGCACTGAGTGCATATGGACAAAACATCGATGATGCTCTTAGTAAGATAAACGGTGCGGAGGCACTTGATCAAGCAGGAAAAATATACATCACTCAGAATGTTCAAGGAATCGCTCAAACATGCGTTCAGATAGTAAATAATCAAAAACAAATCAATGCTAAACGTAAAGATACAATAAGTAAATCATTCACAGAAGATATTGGTAAAATAAATGAGGCGATAGAACATTTCAGTAAAATAGATAGTGCATTAACAAAAGTAGAGGGCAACATTTCTAAAGATATAGGCAAATCTCTTCTAAAAAGAGTTGATAAAAAAATAAGAGCTGATGAAAAGAAAGTAAAAGAAGCTATGAAGAAGCTGGAATCTGGTAAATCAAAAGAACAAATGATGGAACTAGGATCTGGCGTAGATGCTCTAAGAAAAGATTTAGATAAGAAAAAACAAAGTGCAGAAAAAGTAAAACAAATGACTACCGAATTAGACGGTTTTACCAAAGCACTACATGATAAATTGAGTGAAGTTAAGACCGCAGTAGGTCAAATTAAGTCAGCTGAGAACAATGTAAATCAACAAGAAGCTAAAAATGTGGGTTTTTTGACAAAGTTCGATAAAGCAGTACAAGAGATGGATTTGGCATCAGAACAATTAAATCGTAATATGATGGAATTAGCACAGAAAACAGAATTGGCGGAGCAAGTTCCAGTAGAAGCCATAAATGGTGTAGCAAAAATATTTGATACAATGATCAGTACTAAACCTGAAAAATTAGGACTGCAACCTGAAATGAAGATTTTTTATGCAGACAACATAATACCATTTATAAATGAGATAAAAGTAGTAATTGGTAATGGAGCAAGCGTGGATGAGTTAATAGCGCCATTACAAAAAGGTATTGAAGATGTAAACAGAGCATATGAGAGTCTAAAGGTAGCGGCAGCAGAAATAATCAATGAATCTAGAAAAGATATTAATACTTCAAAAGCAATAAGTGAGACGATGTCATATGTTGATAAAGTTATTGTCAGTGAAAAGACAGCAAGAACACAAATGACAAATGAAGTTTTAAGAAGACTAGATCAAGCAACAAGCGAGATAACAAACGAAATACAAACCGTAGAAGCAGAAATACAAAACTTACAACACTCAGAGCAAAAAGTACTAGGAGAATTATCTAAAGCATTACAAATAATTGTTAAACATAAATCGAGAGTTGATGATCAATTTAAACAAAAAGCAGATAATTTTAACATAAAAATGGCTGAAGCCACTCAAAATATTACACAAGAGCGTAAAGCAGCATGAGTAACAAAGCATTACCAAAAATCGTATTAGTATTATTCGGGATGATTATTCTAGCTAGCAGTGCGAGCGCATATTATTCGTTTAGTCTAGATTCCGTACTTAATCCGTTTGGCAGTCTCGATATTGCTGGATTCTATCTTAGATACTATGAATTTATTGATGCCATAATATACTTCTTATTATTCTTAAGTTTATCACAAATGATATTCGTAAAAGTTTACGAAAAATATGGTGACAAGAAGAGTTCTAAAATGGTTGCTGTTGCTGTAGGATTGGCATTAGCAATTTCTATGATTGTACTAGAAATGAATGTCGGATTTAAGATAGGCGACTTAGGAGTTGTTGCATTAATAGTTCTATTACTCGTACTAGCAATGTTATTATACAATGTAATGCTTGGATTATTCACAAATGAGAAAAATAATAAGAAAATTAGTGGATCATTAACATATCTAATAATTTATGGATTAATGGTCGTACCATTTGGAGTATTGTATGAATGGATTCAAGAAAATGCGCCATTATTATCGGG
>JANNSE010000086.1:0-5127 GCA_031402215.1 Candidatus Woesearchaeota archaeon
CATTAAAAAAAATAAGTGCTCCCTTTGCCACTGTACGTAGAGATGGTATTAATTCTAAAATACCTGCACGTGAATTAGTTCCTGGAGATATGATTATATTGTCCGAGGGAGATATAGTTCCAGCAGATGTAAGATTAATAATTTCAGATGGTATGGAAATTGATGAGGCATCATTGACGGGAGAAAGTGTTCCTTCAAAAAAAACAGTTGATGTTTTACAATCAGGATTATCGGTTGCAGATCAAACAAATATGGCTTTTGGTGGTACAATTGTCACACGTGGAAACGGTGAAGGAATAGTTACGGTTACTGGACAGAAAACGGAATTCGGAAAAATAGCTAGTACTATTGCAGAAATGGAAGAAACAGCTACGCCATTGCAAATAAAGTTCGAAAAGATGGCTAAGCAATTAACATTAATAGTTATAGGGTTAGTTGGTTTAGTATTTCTTATAAGCATATTCTCTTTAGATAAATCTAATATTCAATGGGGTAAATTTATTGCACAATTATTTATCTTTTCTCTAAGTCTTGCTGTTGCTGCAGTTCCGTCTGCATTGGCTGCGATTGTTACTGTCAGTCTAGCTAGTGGTGCAAGAAGATTGGCCTCTAAAAATATGATTGTAAAGAGATTACCTGCAGCAGAGAGCTTAGGCGCAGTCACAGTTATTTGTTCCGATAAAACTGGAACTCTAACAAAAAATCAGATGACTATAACAAAAATATTTACAAATAATAAAATTATAGATGTAACTGGTAGCGGGTATGCTCCCGTCGGGGAATTCTATTCAGGTAGCAATAAATTAGAATCAAAAGCTCTAAAAGATTTGAATACGTTGTTCAGAATAGGTTATCTATGTAATGATGCTAAGCTCGTGAATAAGTCTGCTGATAAAGACAGTAATGATGTTAATTCTGGTAGTTGGGGTATAATTGGAGATCCGACAGAGGGTTCGTTAGTTGTTCTTGCAAAGAAAAGCGGTTTGAATGAAACCACAATGGAAGAAAATTATTCTAAAGTACAAGAATTGCCTTTTGACTCCGACAGAAAATTAATGTCTACAATATTCGAAAATTATACTAATACAAAAACAGAAGCATACATTAAAGGAGCACCAGATTTCGTATTACGATTATGTACTAAAATATTTATTAATGGAAAAGTTCGTGCAATAACTAAGAAAGATCGTGATGAAATATTGCGGACAAATAACGAGCTAGCAGAAAATGCTCTAAGAGTTTTAGCTTTAGCTTATCGTGATGTTTCCAAATTAAAAAAATATGAAATTGCCTCTGTAGAAAAAGAATTAATATTCGTAGGGTTAGTCGGAATGATTGACCCTCCACGTGAAGGTGTTAAAGAAGCCATACAACAGTGTGATTCTGCAGGAATTAGAGTAATGATGATAACGGGAGATCATCCGACGACAGCAAAAGCTATAGCTAGACAAATCAATTTATTGCGTGATGGAGATATTGTATTAACTGGATCAGAACTAGATAATATTTCTGATTTAGATTTAGAGAAACAAATCGATAACATAAGAATTATTGCTAGAGCACTTCCTGTACAAAAAACAAGAATTGTAGATGCATTACAAAAGAAGGGACATGTAGTTGCTATGACTGGAGATGGTGTTAATGATGCTCCTGCATTAAAGAAAGCTGATGTTGGAATTGCTATGGGTATAACAGGAACAGATGTTAGCAAAGAAGTAGCAAAGACTATTTTAGTTGATGATAACTTTGCCACTATCGTAAACGCTATTGCTGAAGGTAGAAATATTTATGATAGAATATTAAAGTCTACAAAATATTTATTGGCATGTAATGTTGGAGAAGTTACTACTGTGTTCTTTGCCGTTTTATTTGGTTTTCCGCTTCCGTTAATAACTTTACAAATATTATTAATGAATCTATTAACAGATGGATTACCTGCATTAGGATTAGGTTCTGAAAAAGCTGAAGATGATGTCATGAAACACAGCCCTAGAAATCCTAAACAGAATCCTTTAACGAGAGAAATGTTATGGCTAATACTAATATTTGGAATGGCGATGGGACTAGGAACACTATTAGCATTTAGTTTATACTACAAAACAGATTTGAAACTTGCACAAACAATAGCATTCACCACTATAGTCATGTTTGAAATGTTTGCAGTAATGAGCGCGAGAAGCTTTGCATCATTCAAAAAGATGAGTCCATTCAGTAATCCGTGGTTAACGTTAGGAATAATGGCATCTGTATCAATACAATTATTGGTTGTATATACTCCATTTTTACAAGGGGTATTTGGTACAGTATCGTTAAGTTTGATGCATTGGGCAGTGATATTGGGAATATCAAGTTCAGGTTTCGTAATGATGGAGATAAGTAAATTTTTTGTCAAAGAAAAATATTCTCCAATGGTTCCTAAAGGATTAGAAGTACCAAAGATATAGGTAGTGTGTGAAATAATTTATAAACCAATTAGGATTCTTTCTTCTATGGCCAAATTATTGGATATTGATGAAGTTATAGATGAAGCTCAAGGAATAGATATTTCTGAAAGTAGTAGTTCATCCGAGGACTTTGACGAGAATGAAGACCATGCTACAGCACATAATCTGGAAAAGATTCCGAGAAATGTGGATGTAAAAAAGAAATTCGAAGATCATTATCGCGAGTTGCTTGGCGATGATTATGATAAATTCATGAATTATTCTTTATCTTATATTAGAAAATGTATTAGAGTAAATACTTTGAAAGCAAATGTTGAAGATATAAAAAAGAGATTAGAAGATAGATGGCAACTTGAATCCATACCTTGGTGTAAAGAAGGATTCTGGATAACATATAGAGATGGTAAGAGATTTGATTTAGGAAATTTAATAGAGCATCATTTAGGATATGTTTATGTTCAGGAAGCAGCTTCTATGATTCCCCCAAGAGTTCTAGATCCTCAACCAGGCGAAATAGTATTAGACTTATGTGCCGCACCAGGAAGTAAAACTACGCAAATTGCAATGTATATGAAAAACAAAGGAATACTTGTTGCGAATGATGTTTCAGGTTCAAGATTAAGAGCATTGGGAATGAACATGCAACGTTGTGGTGTGAGTAACGTAATGATGACAATGATGCAAGAACATAGATTTTTGAGAATTGCAAATCAACATCCAGAATTCAGATATGATAGAATATTAATTGATGCACCATGTTCTGGCACTGGTACAATAAGAAAATCATTACGTACAATAAATATGTGGAATCCTCTAGGAATAACAAAATTGAATAGAATACAAAGAAATTTGATTGATGTAGCATTCAATTTGTTAAAACCAAACGGCGTAATGGTATATAGTACTTGTACGATAGAGCCAGAAGAAAATGAAGCAGTAGTTTCGTATCTATTAGAAAAATATCCTAATGCAAAATTAGAAGACATAGATGATGTTGCCTTAGGAATTAAGCGAACACAAGCAATAACACAATTTCAAGATTTAAAGATTCTACCTGAAGTCAAGAAGTGTTTAAGAATACATCCTTATGATAATGATACTGAAGGATTCTTTGTTGCAAGGATTAGGAAGACTTCTTAGTTGACGCTTTAGCGTCCTTTATTTTTGATACGCAAAGAAACTTTGTTTCTTGCGCGCAAGCATTAGCTTTGCGAACCTTTTTTTAAAAGGTTTGAACCGGTTTCTTTGTTGCAAGGATTAGGAAAATGGAATAATATTTTTCTATTACTTCACTTTCGTAAGCATATTAAATACTGTGCCTTTGTTAAATAACTTCACATATTGTGCGTCAAGATAGTTGCCGAGCGCTACAACTTCATTATCTATCTTTGGAGAATCAATTGGTTGACCTTTTTTGAAAGGGAGTAGGCTTCTTATTCTGTCGACATCTGCCTGGTCTAGAGCATCTACGATTAATCTTCCGTTTTCGCTTATTACTCCTTTGAACAATTTCTCTCCAAACCAACCTTTTCTTTTAATAACGAAGGATAATCCTTCCGCTTCATATTTAAAGTTAGGATATTTATCTCTGACTTCGAGTAGCATTTCTATTAATAATTCCTCTCTAGGTTTGGATATTATCTTATTCATAGTGATTATCTTATTTTTGAGAAACGTTATTTAAACTTTTCGTTTGATTCACAACACAAAATATATAAATAAGGTTCTCTAAAGCCAGACTATGACACACAATCCTGAACACAAGCATGATAAGATTAACACTCCATTAATTGGAATAGTAGCCATATTCGCAATATTCTTGATTGTATATATGGCTATAGAATTCAGAGATGGCGGCTTAACACAAACGGATTACGCTGGTCAAGCGTCAGAAGTATTCGTAGCACAAGATGTAATGTTTTGTAAATTGCTTGTGGGTCAAACAACAATATATGATGATACTACATTAGCAGTAACTTTAGAAACGGGTGCAACAACATACTATGCAGGATTTAGTGTAAGTGTTGTTAGTATTAACGAGAATGGATGTGTTGTAGATATTAGCGGTACTAGCGATTATCTTGCTCTAGGTCAAGTACAAAGACTAGGATCATTATATGTTACTGTTAAAGATGTATTACAATAAACTTTTCTTTGATATATTTTAATTTTATATTATAGTTATAAGTATACAAAAGAATACCTTTAAATATTAGTTTAGTCAGATTTCTATATATTTTAATTATCAATCTATTTGTATTTGTGGAGGAGGAGTTTTATGGCAGAAGGAAAATCCGGAATATTTATGTTTTCTATGGTTGCAGTTGCTGCAGTTATTGGTATTATATTGATGATATCAGTGGCTTTACATTCAAGCGATGAAGTAGGAGAATTATCCAATAATGCTGTTGGTATGGTTGCTCAAGTTGTCATGAGTGAAGCTAGTTCCACTACATCTAGCATGGCTGTCAGTTCTTCAGGAACAAACGTAGATGCAAATACTGCAGAGGCTAGTCTTGGTTGTAAATGGACTGATTGGAAAAACAGAGATCTTCCTTCTGGAACAGGTGATTGGGAAACATTACTAGATTTTACAGACGTATGTCGAACCCCTTCTGCAATAGATTGTAAAACTGCTACAGGTTCTGATTATAAAACAACAGGTCAAACTGTTTCATGTACT
>JANNSE010000087.1:0-5678 GCA_031402215.1 Candidatus Woesearchaeota archaeon
GCCATACAGCTCGCGCACGATCCAGCGCGCGCCATCGAGCTTGTTGTGCCCACCAAACCAGCCATTGATATGGATGGAGGTTAGAGTGCGAGTCTCATAAGCTCGAAGTCGCGAGTTCAAATCTCGCCCCCCACAGTATAATAATGGTTGACCAAGCAACCAAATGCCGACGTGGCACAATCTGGTACTGCGCTAGCCTTGAGAGCTGGTTCCGAAAGGTATCCCGGTTCAAATCCGGGCGTCGGCGTGAATTTTTCCCGAATCCAGGAAGGGAATTAGTGCTATTCCATTGGAATAGCGCCTTTATTTTTTTGAAACGAGTTTATTTTTGTTGGGGAATGAAATGCAAAGTGTTAGTATTTGTGATAGTCTTTGTAGTGGTCCTTGTTCTTCTGATGTATATGCTCCTAATTTTGGTATTAAAGGATCAAATTATGAAAATTCTAGAATAATGTTTGTTTTACATAGATCTGATTCTAGAGCGTTAAGTTTAGCTGCTACGCAACTTGCAATGCCTTCTTTTAGCGGAAACAACAATGTGGATGCAGCATACTGGAATGCACTAAGAAAATCCGATACTGGAAGAGTTATTAGTTGGCTATTAAAATCATATTGTAACATGAGTTGGGATGATGTTTTTGTAACAAATTTCTTCAAATGTTTACTGCCAAAAACTGCGAAAGGAAAAGATAGAGAACCAAGAGAAAATGAATATTTAATGTGTGCTGATGTGTTAAGAAAGCAAATAATTTCTGCAGCGCCGAAGAAGATTGTCGCATTTGGAGGCAAAACTATTGAGTATATGCTTCCTGAAATCACTTTGGGTAAAGACTTACCGTCGCTTGCTTTAACAACACATTCATATGAGAATATTCCATTAATAGTAAGTTATCATCCAAGAAAAATACATGACATGAAGATTGCTGAAAGTCGTGAACACTTGATTGCTTTAAAGAACTTTATTAAGTCTTAATTACTTTTTCTTAACAACGAAATAATATATTATTGCGCCAATTACTCCAACTAGAACTATTATTAATATCCATACAATTTTATCATTTTCTTCCTTATATTTGCGTTGTACTGCATCTACAAGCATCATTATCCAGAATACTAGCATCAATACAAATAGTGCTATAAAGACAAGGATAAGCGGTATTAATATTAATCCAATCATGATTATAGTATACTTGGTCTATTCATAAATTTTACTTTTTAAAAACAATAACCTATGAAAACGTAGTTTTCATGGTATTTGAAAATTCGACTAGTAATTTTCAAAACCTTTAAAAACGCACTTTTAATCCTATAGAATACATTTGGGCCATTAGCGCAGCCTGGTAGCGCAGTAGACTCTTAATCTATTGGTCGGGAGTTCAAATCTCCCATGGCCCGTAACAACTTTCTTAGTTTAGACAATAATAGATTCGAAGATAACAATTCTAGAGATGTTTATACGTATAAAAGCATAACTTTCCAATACGCAAGTGAGTTTAGTGATTGGGTAGATACTAAAGAATATACTAAAGACCATAGCCAAAGACAAAAGAAGTATTATTCTAGAGATTTCGAAGGAAAGACATTTTCTAGTCCCTTGGAATTACACAAGTATATCTTAAGCAAAGGTAAAGATATAAATAATATTATTAAATCTGTACGAGGGTACTTAAACTTCTGTGAACAATGCGACAAGTTACCAATAGAACTTATCACAAAATATAGAACTCTTTTAAAACTCAGAAAGACAAGTACAGATTTTAGAGTACCTTCAGATGAAGAAGTAATAAACGGATATGGTTCAGTAAAAAATAACGAGATATTAGAGTTAGTATTTTTAGTATTAGCTACTTCCGGAATTAGATATGTAGAATGTTTAGAATTCTTAAAAACATATGATATGAGTAGATTTAATGTTTATTCTAACTATGTATGTTACAACGTATCAAGTCTAAGACATACTAAAAATATCAATAATATCTACTTACCTATGTTTGTGTATGAAAGACTTACTAAGATAGAACCTAATCCTCAAGCATTAAAGATGACTCTTAAAAGAAAAGGATGCGTATTTTCATGGAAGTATTTACGTAAGTGGCAATATAATTTCTTAATATATAATAATGTCCCAGAATCAGTAGCAGACTTTATTCAAGGACGAGCTAATAGGTCTGTATCTTCTAATCATTACCTAGCGAGAGGACAACAAGCAGGATATTGGTATGAAAAGATAGTCGAAAGACTAAATGAATTATTAAAACAATAGGAGATGAAACACATGGAAACAAAAGAACAAAAAATGGAAAGACTACAAAAAATATTAAGAGAAGCAGGATTGGAAAATATTGTTAAATTGAAAAATTAGAATTATATCCAGTCTACCATAATAGCAATAGTTACTGCAAGATATATAAGATATATTGCTACTGAGATAAAATTAAATACAGTCATATCTTCTTCTTTCTTAACTCTGGTTTCTTCCATACTCAGTACTACAATAATATACATCCATGCAATAAAGCTTAAAATTGCTATAGTTAATGCTTTGATTTGTATATTTATTTCTCCTGGAAAAGTTATAGGAAAAAAAAGAGATGCTACAAAAACCAATGTAGAAACATATAATAAAAAAGAATGAGGTGTATCAACTTTAAAATTCGCCAAAATATTGTCTGCGACCATAATTCTACTGATTCATTCGTATTTATATAGTTTAATACTTGAGTTATTGAGACGAGAATAGTATTGCAATGTGATTAAATCCTATTAAGAATAGTGCTACAAAAAAAATCCACATGCCTATTTTCATTACTAATTCGGTATTTCCATTTTTTGGAGTTTGTATACTATAAAAACTAGATGCTAAAGTCAGAATCAATAATATTATTTGTAGCGGTATAGTACACATAAATATATTTCTTAGTGTTTCTGATATGTTGGATTGTCCTATAGTAAACGTTATAGATGCAAGAGAGACTGGAATAAGAATTCCTGATATGTTCGCCATTAATTCAGCTATCTTCTTATTTTCTAAATTCTTCGCATCTACTTCTTTCATGTTTTACATACTCTCTGATTGTCTAATATTTGGTTTGTGTTTGATTCAAGTAAGATTATATTTACACACTGAATGAACTCCTCTATAACTACTACTTGTTTTCCCGCACCTGTTTTTGTGATATTAGCTAAAACTGTATTATCATCGGATTTTATAATATAATTATAATACCCTTCAGAAGTCTGAGCAGAACAATATATATTTGAAAAATTAGTAGAAGGTTTGCCTAATTGGAGTATCAAACCAACTTTCTTAGATATGGGAAAATTTGATATAGATTTGCAATATAAATTAAAACCGATTAATATTGCTATTGAAATCAAAACTAAAAAAGAAAAGCCTACCAAATATATTGAGAAACATGACAAACGTTTACGCGTAGATATAACGGCCAGTGTGCCTACAAACAAAATAGGACAAGTTCTGAGTGCGGATTACACTATATGGGCAATGAGTTCTCCATTCAGTATCTTTAGCAATTATGCAGACAGTTCTACGGAAATTATAGGCATAACTAGGAAAGAAGACATAAATATACATTCGTTTGAATATATGCCTGCAACAGATAAAACCACGGAATATTATGTCATTAAGCTAGATGAAAAACGTAGTCAATTAGCATATACTGGAATGAATGCCCTACAAGAGGTGATAAAAGAAATCAAAGAGAGATACGAAGCCCCTGAATAGGGGCTATTTTAGAAAACTTCATATAGGATAATCTATTATCTCTTATAAGACGGACTTATAAAATGAGTGACGAAATTCAGACCGATAAAATTACAATTGTTGCGCCAGATTCTGACGGCAGACCCATTATTATAGATTGGGATATGGAAGCTCCATTTGCAAAAAACGGAAAATGTCCTTATTGTGATTGTATTTTCTTCACCGGTCAGCCATTCAATCATAAGTTTCCTTGTCCAAATGTGCCTTGTAGTAAAGAGATATGTATGCAAGATGCAGTCATATACAATCTTATTTCCAATCCGCTTATGTTAAAATTAACTAAAATCTTACCTATTTATGGGAGACAAGTTTCTGCGGAGGCAGTGATAACTGTGGGATTAGTAACACCCATAAAATTGAAGAAGGAATATGATTTGATAAAAGATATTTTTATTACTTCATATATTGAAGATACAAATATCAGCGCTGAACCCACAGATATAAAACCAGATTCTTTTAAGATTATCAGCTCCAGTACGAATGCCTCTGATTACGGTAAAACCATCCGTGTTAATTATTTGTTAAATTATATAGATAAAGATTCCGACTATCCTCTATGGTTAGAGTATTTATACTTAGCTACAAAGATGCACAATACCAGTGATTATAAAACTGCAATTATTATGCTAGTAAGTGTTCTAGATTCGTATTATGATACTGTATTAAGAGAACAAATAAATTCATACGATTTATTAGCTCCAGAATTAAGTATTCCAGCTAAAATAAAAACAATAAAAGCATTATTTGATATAAAAAAATATCCTTTTAGTACAGATATACAAAGTTTATTAGAATTACGAAATAAGCTAGCCCACGGATATAGCGGGAAGATTTCTGTCGAGTCGACTACTTGCGACGAGTATATTTCGCTGATAGTGAAAGTTTTATATTATCATGCCTGTAAAAATTATCCTTCACATCCTAAAGACTCGTTATTGTCCAAAACCAAATCTTCTTGGCCTATAGCTGAAGGATAATTCTTAGTCACTGGTCACACTAGACATCGACGGTAAATAAGTATATAAATAAGTTAGATTATACGTATAAAATGAGAAAAAAACTCAATTTAACACTAGATTCGGAGACATATTCTTACTTGAAAAAAAGCAAGAAGAATGTTAGTTCTTACGTCGAGAAATTAGTATTAAAAGATATTTTATCGAGGGATGTTCAATCATCTCCCATGGCCCGTTCTTCTGTTTTTTTATTTGATAAAAAATATAAAGGCATCACTCACATATATGCTTATGAGTGGAATTACAGATAGGACAGCATTGTTTCTGAGATATAATCGTTATTTGACAAGTGTCATGCAATCCTATCTAAATACTAATTTAAGCATACTTAATTCTGATGATATTGATGCTAAAAAAAAAGCACTAATAACTTTAAAAAATACTTTAGAGCCTGCATTAGGTAGTATTAAAGCACCAGCTATATTGAATAGCGATATGGGTGCTCTTGTTCCAATACAGAATGTGTATAAAACCTTTTATCATATGCTTTTCACAACCACTATATGGCCTAAATCATATTATATGCTATTGGAAGAAGGCAACTTAGTGGAAATAAAAAAGCGTGAATCAGATATATTAGAATATGTTAATGAGCTTATTAATAATTTCACGCTAAAAGATATTAAATGTATGTCTTCCTTCAAGAAAAATGCTGAAAAGACAATGCGACCTCTAGTTAAAAGACTTGGAAAAAATATGTGTAAACAAGTCAAAAGTACTTTTTTTATAAAAACCGTTATTTCTGGAATACTAATGTTATATTCATTGAATATGGTTGCAGGAGAAGTTCAATTGGCTAATAATTCTGTAGGTGTTAAATCAGAAGCGAAAAGCATAGCGTTTGTAAAAGCCTCTTGTGATAAGTTAAGCGATATATA
>JANNSE010000088.1:0-29228 GCA_031402215.1 Candidatus Woesearchaeota archaeon
ATAAAACAGCTTATAAATGTTACGATTATTATCACTTAGTAGTAGTGTTTTTACTTAAGGGTTATTTTAGAGAATCTTTATTAATTAAACACGTATTCTAAGATCATGATAAATGTTACAGTTATCTTAATCGAGCCAGAGAATCCTGGAAATACTGGCGCGATATGTAGGGCTATGAAGAACTTCGATTTTGAAGAATTAATATTAGTTGGACCGACATTTAAGACAGATTCTGATGATTTAAGGAATAGAGCCAAATGGGCTAATGATTTAGTTGATAAGATAGAATTAATTCCAAAGTATAATGAGAAAGTTCTAAAAAACATTAGAAAGAAATACGATTATTTAATCGCAACAACAGCGAAACTTGGTAGAGACTATAACATTCTAAGAAGTCCAATCACACCAGCACAATTAGCTGAAAGATTATCAGAATTGAATTTAAAGAACAAGAAAGGCGTTTCTGTAGGAATCGTAATGGGTCGTGAAGGTTCTGGATTAACAAACGAAGAATTAGCGATAATGGACTTTACAATCACCATACCGACAAGCAAAAAGTATGGTACAATGAACGTGAGTCATGCTACAACAATAATCTTGTATGAAATATTCAAGAAGATATCAGAAGAAAACATAGTTTCGCACATCAATCCAATAAGCGCTCCAGAAAAAAAACAATTATTCAAACTTCTAGATGAATCAATGGATAAAATGAATTTCTTAAATGAAGATAAGAAAGACACACAGAGAATTGTATGGAAGAAAATGATAAATAAATCATTCTTAAGTAAACGCGAAGCGTACGCGTTAATGGGTTTCTTGAAGAAGATAAATAACAGGAAATAAATCTCCGAGAAATAGTGAGAAATATTTATAAATGAGTTTCTCTCAGACAAACATATGCATCAAACACAGAATACGCATACTAAAAAAGAAGAGGTAATATACACATTCAGACCTTCTAGAATATATTTTATTGGAGAATACTTATTATTTGTTTTCATGATGATATTAACAGCTACATCATTATATTCTACAATGATTACAAGATTACAAAAATATGATATATTAGCCTCAATAACAGTAATTTTGTTCTATCTATTGTTAATGATTTCAGTAATATTGCTAGTAAAAGTCGAATATAAAATATGGTTGAAGAAATATACTTTAACCACTCACGGAATAACATCTAGTAAAGGCATTTTTACAGAAGTATTGACGAGTGCAACATACAATAAAATTACAGATATAGGTTTAAAACAATCATTCTTTGATAAGATAATGAATACTGGAACAATCTATGTAGATACTGCAGGAACAGACAAGATTGAGTTAGTATTTGAGAACGTTAATAGACCATTTTTCATAAAACAGAAAATAAGCGAATTACAAACCACGTCTATTCCAGAACCAGTAACAAGAAGAAAGTGATTCTTTATTGCTTAACGTTCACACCAATTAATTGTTTTGGATTGTGATTCTTTCTATATGCAGAAACTATTTTCTTTCTAAATTCTTCAAATGTTCCGTCCTTAATACTCTTACGAACTCTTCGCATCAATTCGCCCATGAAATATAGATTATGTACAGTTACATATCTTTTTCCTGCAGGCTCGCCTACTTTTAATAAATGTCTTAGATACGCTCTAGAATAATTTTTACAAGTATTACACTTACATCCCTTTTCCACAGGTCCTTGTTCATCTTTGGATCTAGAATGTAAAATATCTATTCTTCCTTCGAATGTAAACATGCTACCATGTCTTCCTGTTTGCGTTGGATAGATAGAATCGAAAGTATCTAGACCCAATGCGACACATTCTACAATATCATCTGGACTTCCAACGCCTAAAAGATGTTTTGGCTTATTTTCGTCTAAATAAGGCATTGCACTGTTTATTGCAACATACATTTCTTCGCGAGTTTCTCCAATTGCTACACCACCTATTGCTAAGCCGTCATAGTTTAATGAATTAATGAATTGTGCGCTCTTCTTTCTTAAGTCAGGATAAAATCCTCCTTGAACTATACCGTATAAGAATTGATCTTTCTTAGTATGATACTTTTTACATTGTGCGCCCCATCTATGAGTGTTTTCTACAGAACGTGCGTATTCTTCTTTAGATGAACCATATGATGCCACATCATCAAGCATCATTACACAATCAGCACCAATTGCTTGCTCTATATCCATAATCTTTTCTGGAGTCATTAAGAATTTTTGTCCACTGAATGGATCGTTGAATATTATTCCTTTATGAGAACGTTCTTCCATAATTCCGTCTCTTAACATTTGGAATCCGCCACAATCTGTAAATATGGGCTTTTTGAAATTCATAAAATTATGAATAGAACCAAACTTATGTATAACATCAGCACCAGGTCGTAAAGATAGAATTAACGCATTACATATTAAGCCTTCTGCAATTTGATTATAATCATCTGGACCTATGAATTTACCGACTGCTTTTGTTGCAACAGCCATAAAATAAGGAGTTTCAATAGTTCCATGCGCAGTGATTAATTTACCTAAACGTGCTTTAGAATTCTTATCCTTCTTGACTATTTTGAAACCAATCTTTTTTATTTTTGTTGGTCGTGTAAGTTTGAACATGATTTAAAGAATAAATGGTTGTTTAAAAATATGGTGGAAAAAGAGAATAAAAAATTACATCTTCCACTTGACGTATATTGTTGAAGCTATCTTAACAACAAGCATTGCTCCTAGTACAATCAATAAAGACTGATCGAATGGAATTGCTCCATTCTGCGACGCTAGGAATCCGGTATTCTTGTATGTTTGATAGATTACTATTGCTAATAACGCTATGATTGCAGCGAATGAACAATTTCTCTCAATTATTAATTGATGATAATTCTCTCGTTCATCAGTAAATTTGGGAAGTTGAGTCATTATTACTAAAACATCTACTATCAGTACAGTTATAATTACTGCAAAGAGCCACATCATCATAGGAGTAGTTTTTCCTAATGCAAATGTTCCGGCAAGCAACAATGCCGCTATAATAATATATACCCATCCTTGCCAAGTTTTTGGAGCCAAGCCCCATCCAAATATTCTGTGTTTAAACCAGTGTGGTTTTCCTATCATAGTTTCACCTTTGTGTTTTATTAATTATTTTAATATTATACGCCGAATATATCTTCAATCTTACACTTGAATATCTTTCCGAACTTTAATGCGAGTTCTAAACTAGGAACGTACTTTCCTGATTCTATGGAAATTATTGTTTGTCTAGATACCTCTGCAAGTTCTGCAAGTTTTTCTTGCGTGAATCCTTTCTTTTCACGCATTTCTTTTAAGTTGTTTTTTGATAACATTTTAACCTTCAATGCTCGACAATGTCAAGCATACTTAACGTAAAGTATGCTTTACTATTTAAATTTTACGATTTGTGCTAAAACAAACATAGAATAAGAAAAAAACTACCAATCTGCTCGATCATATCCATTGTACTTCATGAAGGTATACAAAATTATTCCAAATATAGTTGCATAAAACAATAAATATAATTGTAATTGTAAAGGCGAGATAGTAAAGAGATATCTTCCAACAACCCACAATATAAACCATAATACTATCGATACAAGGAAGTAAGTAATCAATCCATTAACAATAATAAATAGTGGAAATGATTTGAACTTTGTTCGTTTTATCATAAAAATATTCCTAGATGGTTTTACTAGAAAAACCAGTCCGGTAGTAACTAAAAAAACTTCAAGAGACACATAACCTACAGAAATAATATTCGGAATAAATAGTTTGACAGCGATACCGACAAATAAAAATAACCCTCCAAGTATCCAATATAAAATCTTATGACTCTCGTTAAAAAAAATATTATCTGTCCTTTGCAGTCCAATCATCATACTAAAATAAATCAGCACCTTTATAAATATTATCTACTAGAGAGTTACTGGTGATATGTATGGGTCAAAACGTAGGAATGGCTGACAGGATAGTGAGAATTGTGCTAGCTGTAGTATTTATAATATTAGCATTAGTACACAGCGCATGGTGGTTCATACCAGCAGTAATTGCATTGGTAACAGGAATCGTAGGATGGTGTGGCTTATACACATTATTCGGATGGAATACTTGTCCATTGCCAGCTAAACCAGTAAAAGCTCCGGCAAAGAAGCCTGCAAAAAAGAGAAAGAAATAATTCTCTTTTCATACTTTTTTTATTCTAAACATTTCTATCTAATTTTAATGAAAAACTTTTAAAACCTTACCTCAATCTCGGTATCATGACGGACAAATTTATCTCAATAAAAGACGCAATGAAGAAGGGCCACGGCCTTGTACATATCAGAGGATGGTGTTATAGAGCTCGTGGAAGTAATGCTTTAAGATTCTTAGTAATGAGAGACGTTACGGATATAATTCAATGCGTTGTTGAGAAAGCACATGTTTCTGAAATGACTTGGGAAGATGCAGAAAAGACAGATGTAGAAGCATCAGTAGAATTATCTGGAGAAATTGTCGAGGATAAAAGAGCTCCGACAGGATATGAAATCAAAGTTAAAGAATTAAAATTAATTGGTGAAAGTGTCGGTTGGCCAATTCAAAAAGATCAATCAACAGAATTACTAGCAGACATGAAACACTTATGGTTGAGATCTAGATACATGACTTCAATTATGAAAATTAGAAGTACAGTATTTGGAGCAATTGATGAATATTTCCGTAAAGAAGGATTCTACGAGTATCATAGTCCGATATTTCAAGCTACACAAGCAGAAGGAGGCTCAACTCTTTTCTCAGTAAATTACTTTGGTAAACCAGTATTCTTAGCTCAAACATGGCAATTATACGCTGAGCCAGCAATATTTGCATTAGAAAAAATATATACTATTGCACCAAGTTTCCGAGCAGAAAAATCAAAGACATCAAGACACTTGACTGAATATTGGCATGCAGAAATGGAAGTAGCGTGGGCAAACTTCAAAGACATACAAAATTATGGTGAAGCATTAATCAAACACGTAGTAACAAGAGTATTAGACCACAATCAAGAAGAATTAAAAATCTTAAATAGAGACGTTAAGATATTAGAAAAAGTTCGTGACGAACCTTTTGCAAGAATGACATACACAGAAGCACTTGAAGTCTTGAAAACAAAGGCAGGAATAGAAATAGAATGGGGAAAAGACTTACGAACAATAGAGGAAGATGAATTATCTAAAATAATGGGACAATTCACAATCGTTACAGAGTATCCTAAAGTTGTAAAAGCATTCTATATGAAAGAGACAGAAGGAAATCCTCTAGTTGTAAATGGATGTGATTTTATTGGACCTGAGTGTTATGGTGAAATAATCGGCGGATCAGAAAGAGAATCAGATTTAGAAAAAATCAAAACAAGACTAGTTGAAATGGGTGAAGATCCAGAGAATTATAATTTCTATCTAGACACAAGAAGATATGGTAGTGTTCCACACGGCGGATTTGGAATGGGTGTAGAAAGATTATTATCATGGATATGTCATCTAGAGAACATCAAGGATGCAATACCATTCCCAAGAACGATGTTAAGAGTGAATCCTTAAAAAAAAGGAAAAAATTAATTTTTATTTTCTAATTGTGTTGTCTGTAACGCGATATAATCGCCTAAGACTTTTGCAATATTTGCAAATTTAGTTTTAAACGATTCATTAGCAGCAGCATCTTTAGATGTGTCTACAACCAAGTCCAAGTAAGTAGAGAATCCTTTCTTAAAGAAATTCTTTTTTTGACTCATAATTAAACTATAATCTTCATTCTTATCAAAGGTTCCTGCAAAACTCCATTCCTTATAAGGAAAGGAAGTGTCTTTTTCGATAGAATCTATTTTAATGCTATTATCTATTAAGATTTTTTGTAGTTGATCTGGATTAAGCCCGTTAGGCGTTAATATTAATAATTCTAGACCTCTACGAAGGATATCATATTGCTCAGTAGAGGAACTTGCAAGCAAAATATTTGCCTTTGAAGCATGCTTAACAAAGTAACTAACTCCGTATTTTTTTACGTATTTGTTATCCGGTAAACAGCTTTCTATAGTATCAGTTGTATTCATTGTGTCAGTTGTATTCATTTGATTCTCCTGAACCTCTAGCGAGGCTCAATGTTTTCGCATAATACAAACAACAAAACCCTATTTATAAATATTACTATTTTATCACTACTTCACAGTAGTTTAAAAACAGAAGGTTTATAAGCCGGTACTGCATACCAAAATAAGAAAAAGCTATAGAGAATGAAATGGCGAAAAAAATTTTAACAATTGCAGGAGCGGCATTACTCTTACTAAATCAGTGTGCAATCGAACAGTATTCTAGATATAAAACTAACGAGCCAGAAACTGAGCCAACAACTACAGTTACAAAGAAAGTTATCACAACAACAGTGGTTAATGATGAAACTGAAAGAAATAAGTATTCTCAAAATAAAATTCTAATGAGCATCACGCCTTACAAGAACTTATTTGAGGATAAAAACATAAGTAACGATACTATCGCATATTATTATAATCAATTAAGTTCTACTCAAAACAATATAGAAAAAGGAGCAGAAAAAATAGAAGCATTAGAAAATATGCTAAAATTAGAAAAAAAATCACATCCGGAATTACCTCCAAATTCAACAAAACTATACAATTTAACATTATTAAGATCACAAGTTCGCAAAGAAGTTCAAATAATAGACGCTATCAATACAAGAATGATTGCAACTAAAGCCAGAGCAAAAACTAACACCAATACACATGTAATAATCTATATCGACAAAAGAGGACAAAATCCTGATTACTCAAAAAAATAAATCACCTTAACAAAAGTTTTATAAATATCCGTTCTACTATCCATAAGCATTAAGGTGAGTACATGGATGTTGCTGGAATATTAATGGGCATAAGCATCATATTATTTCTAGGTTTCTTTGCAGAATTCTTCTTCAAAAAATTCAACGTTCCAGACTTATTAATATTAATAATCATAGGATTTATTGTAGGACCCCACGTGTTAGGATATGTTAGTCCAGGACAACTAGTGAGCTTTGCACCACTATTCACAACATTTGCATTATTATTCTTATTATACGATGGCGCATTTAACATCAGTCTTGAATCATTAGCTAAAGGAGCAATAAAAAGTTTACAAATCACATTAGTCAATTATTTTGCATCAGTAATAATAATAGGAGCAATAATATTAGCATTCGGTTATGATTGGCTTACAGCATTATTGATGGGATTCATACTAGGCGGAGTATGCTCTGCATTTACTATACCAATATTAAAACAATTGAAGGTTGAGGGAGAAACATATTCTATACTAGCGTTAGAATCAGCATTAACAGACGTATTTTCAATTGTATTTGCATTTACTATGATGGAAATAATGACTGTGAATACATTCAATTTCCAAATAATATTCAGTAAAATAGCATCATTATTCGCCGTAGCAGGATTTATAGGAATCATAGCAGGAATAGTGTGGATAATTGCAGTTATGAAGGTGTTCAAAGAAAATAAATCATACATGATAACGATAGCATATCTTATACTAATATATGCTCTTACTGAATACTTGAACGGTAATGGAGCAATTGCCGCATTATTCTTCGGATTAATGTTAAAGAACTCTAGAGACATAACAACATTCTTTAGCAAATTATTATATAGAGGCGATGATAAAAAGAAACAAGAAGAGATGCGTGAAAAATATGTTATAGATGTAACAAGTCCGCAAGAAGAATTCTTCTACTCGCAAATATCTTTTTTCCTGAAAACATTTTTCTTTGTATACATAGGATTATTAATCAATGTTTCAGATGTCAGAGCACTACTTATAGGCGGAATAATAGCTGTAGCAATAATGTTAACAAGATTATTCAACAAATACTTAACTAAACATTTCGTTGAATTTGATCAAAAACTAATTAGCGGGATGTATGCTAGAGGATTAGCTGCTGCAACGATTGCTCAAGTAATAGTAGCAAAAGCAATACCACGTGCTAGCGAATTAGTAAACATAGTATTTGCAGTAATAGTATTCACAATATTCCTAAACTCAGTAAGCATATTTATACTTAAACACTCTCAAATAAAGAGAGCTAAAGAAAAATTTAAGAAAGAAGAGAAGAAAGAGTTACTAGAAGCATAAATAACAAATAGAATCATAATTCTAATAATCTATCCACTTCTTTTTTAACACGCTCTTCATACTCGTAGACTTTTTCGCCCTCGTGTTTCTCAGATGCAAGTAAATGCATCATTTCTCGTGTAATTCTTGATTCTATTTCAGAGTCAAATCCGTGAACTTTAATTTGCCCTAAATGTTCTTTGATTATTGCTTCTTCGACATCTTCTGGATTTTTCTGATCAATTTTTATTTCTTCATACTCTGCAGAAACAATTTTTACAGTATTTCGCATTACAAAGAATGCTCCTTGAGTATAACATTTATTGAATATTTCTCTAAAATTTATGTCAGAAACTTTTCCAGTTTTCAATTTTCCAGCGACTCTAATTAATACAATTGTGTTGATGAATTCTTTTCCTTTAATTAAAGCACATATCATGCTGTCGACTTCTTCAGGACTCTTATGCTCGCAATTTATATGTATCTTAAACGTATTTTTTATTGGCAATTCTTCTCGCTCAAGTTTGTGTTCATGTTTAGCATCATCATAAATATAGAATCCGCCATTTCCTAATTCTTCTAATTCTTCGAAGTTTGCCGGGAATAATGGTCCAGGATAAACAACATTTTTGTGATCCTTGAAGTCGAATTTGTGAACTATATGAACGTGTCCTCCTGCATAATAATCGAAATTTTTAGGCATATAAGAAACATCTGTAGAGTCCATAGCAGACTTGCTTCCAGGTTTTAATTCAGTTATAGAAGTGTGGAACATGAATATTTTTTTACCATGTTCTTTCTCTAAATGCTCTAAATCTAAATCTTGATAATACAATTTTTCAAGAGTGCCTCTTCTTCCAAGAATTCCTGTAATTTTTGCTCCTGTTTTCTCGTCTTTAGTAAACTTTAATTGCAATTTTTCATCAACAACCTTCCCTTTAAATACATTAACAAGTAACCCTGCTTCCTCTAATACATCAATCATAGTCTTACCGCTTGGAGAATAATCGTGACTCCCGGGAATAACATATACAGGAACATCTTTCTCTTTTAGAATCTTAAATTCCTTTACAACACTCTTTAAATTATCAATACCAGGAAGTGCAGTATTGAATAAATCTCCAGAAATAAGAATGAAATCAACTTTTTTATGAAGAGAAATCTCCATAGCTTTAATGAATGCCTCAGTAGCTAAATCTTTCAACTTAGGATCTCTCCAAGAACCTATGTGAACATCAGCTAGGTGTGCGAATTTCATAAAATAGAGGAGTCGGTTAAGGTTAATAAATATGACGGAATATGATAAATAAAGTCCTCGGAAGCGAAAACATTTATAAAGTCTCAACTCAAGAAAGATAGTGTAAATAACTGATTTTCAATAAGGTGAACACTATGAGTCTATTCGGTCCAAGTAAAGCGGAATTGCAAGCAGAAAAAGATAAGGTTAAAGCACTTGAAGCAGAAAAGGGATCATTAAATAGCACTATTGCTTCTAAAGACAAAGAGAATCAGTACTTAAATGAAAAATATCTTAAAGAAGTTGAAGAATTAAAAAACGAAATATTATTCTTAAAGAACGCGGATCAGAACTTGAAATTAAATGAAGATAAAATATTATTCAATCAACGTCAAATAGTAACTTTGATGACACGTATAAAACTTAATGCCTCAGCATCATATGCTCAGCTTGTCGATTTGTATGCTAAGAAAAAAGTCATAATGACAAAGGTAAAAAGTAAATATAATGATTGTAGACCTTTTAGCGATAGAGATAAATATTTTCGTAGATTAAATAATGATAAAATAGATGATTCACAGATCGGGTATTGGATGAATATAGAAGAGAAGCAAGAATATAGAGATATCCAGAGGTTACACGCCTTAATCATTCGAATTGATGAATTGTCAAAATTGCTGTCTTCAGAACAGAAAGTAATAGTAAATCAGAACGAGTTGTTATCTACTTTAGAAAGTCATGCCAAACTTAATGAAATCAGAGTAAATTTATCGAGAGATTTTAATCACGTAATAACCGAAGAATTCTCAAACTGGCTCAAAAAAGAAAATCCTGAAGCAGATAAAATAATAGCCATTAATAAAAAAATAGAGGAAGTATTCAAAACCCTATTTAATATTTGCAAGAGCCTGTCTGATAATAAGAGGTACAGAACGGATGATTTCACCTTAGATTTAAGCAAGGAAACAATTCAATATTGTAAATTTGAAAGCGAATATAACACAATAAAGAAGGAGTTAGAATCATTCGAGGAATCTATTAAAAAACTTACCGAATACATGGTGCAAGAGACCATAGAAACGCACAAAATAGAAATAGAGGAGTACACTATCAAAGATCTAGAGAAAGCAATTGAAAGGGAGATAATAACTAAAGCTAGAAGCAAAATAACGATATTAAAATCTATAAATAGAAATATGAATAAGAGATGAATTATTCTCCTAAACCCATTATTTCTTTATCACCAGATTTTATTTCCTTCAATTTCAATTGCACATCTTTCTTTGCAAAATCATCGAATAAAGGAACTTTAATTGGGATAGCAAATTTAGCAAAATTCGAAGAGACAATACACTCGCCTTTATCTAGACTAGCAATATTTCTACTATCTGTACTCAAATCTTGTGATGCACTATCAATTATTGCTTGTCTTTCTTGAACCATTTCTGTACCAAGAATAATTTTAGTATTCATATTTGCTAGAATATCTCTTGGAATTAAAGACGGCAATTGCGTAATCGCAATTAATCCTACTTTGAATTTTCTACCCTCACGAGCAATTGTTGAAAATATATTAGAGCCTTTTTCTAAAACATCTTTGCCTAAAACTCTAGGGGCTTCTTCCAAAACAATTGAGATAACAGGCTTGTCGTTTAATGTGTCGTGCATTTTATGTTGCTTATATCGATTAAACATTTCAGTAACAATCAATGAACCAACTAAAAGCTCTACTTGACCACTGAATGAACTTGTATCAAGAATAACAGTCTTTGCACTTTCTAAAGAATCACAAATTCCGCTGATTGTGGCTTCTCCCGCATTAAATTCGAATATACCGTTGCAGAATACTTCACTATTAGCAATATCGATATCTAGTAAATACATTAATCTTCTTTTTAGAACATTTGTTGTAGCGTCATTGAAATTAACTTTTATAGGCCTATCGAGCAGGATTGATTCAATCCATTTTACACCATAATCTCTAAAATATGCATTCATTGCTTGTTCTTGTGCATCACTAAAATCAAGACAGCCAAAGTGCTGCGGTCTAAGAATCTTAATATTTATCTTTAAGCCGATGCTTCCAGGAATATTTCTAACACTGTAATAAGAAACGTTTCTTGACGGATGATCTTTTAAGCCAATTTTTCCGTTACCAAGATAATATTCGTTGTGTGGATCTAGAACTAATATTCCATTATAATCTTGTCCCGTGCAACCCCACAATAAATTACTCATTAATACACTCTTACCTTTTCCTGTTGTTCCGCTTATTAGGACGTGATGTGTTAATACTTGAACTCCGTCAAGGTATATTGGAACATCTAATGCATTACTACCACTTCTTAGATTTCCTAAAAAGAAAGGATTAACGGGTTTTGTGATGAACGCTAAATCTTCTCTAGTTACAGTTCTAACTGTTGAGAACATACTCGGCAATGATTTTGATATTGTAACTCTTTTGTTGTCCGTCTTATCTATACTAATCATGTTTTTTAAGAATGCAACCTTATAATTTCTTAAATTCTTATCCATAAATTCGAAATCCGCATCTTCTTCAAGACTCATTCCTGATATCAATTCAAGATTTTGTTGAGAAATTTGAGAACCGTACTGTAAATCATAAACTTGTAAGAATATTTTAGAAGTGTCGTTTTCTGCAACTAAGATTTCCCCTAGTTCAAATTCTTGGTCTGACTTCTGTCTAGCTAATATTTCTCCAAACTTTCCAGAAATAATCTGGCCCTTAATCTGCTCAGCCCCAACACCTGATTTAACCATATAACAGTAGAAACTTTAAGGATTTAAAAAGTTATCTTACAAGACATTCCAGACACAAGTCGAGTATAAATTATAAGAAAAATACAAGAAAAAAAATAAAAAAGAGCTTATGCTGCTTCTTTCTTCCAAGAAAATAAGCGTTTAACCCACCCTTCCTTTTTCTGGGTTGAATTATTACTACTAATCTTTACACCTAACAAACCATCTAAAGCCTTAGCAAGTGCATCAATTTCATTAAACAAGTCTAAAGCTTTTTTCTGATTTAGAGCATGCTCAGCAGCCTTACTTTTAAAAATTCTCTCAAGAGAATTGACAAGCTGTAACAATGCAACATAATTAGAACGTATCTGAACTAAAATCTTTTTTAAGTCATCTCTATCCCAACTTGTTGATTCTATAAAACCATTGTAAAATTTGTAATTTTTCTGACAAACCATTACAGCTGTTTCTAAATCGGTGTCAGTTGCGTTTGATATAAGATTTCCAAACCCGTTACTAAGATCCATACATCTCCTATTCATAGTGGCCATTTCAGCTAACACTTCGCTAGCTCTTAGCTTCTGATCATCAGATAAAGTAACTCCATTTCTAGAAATAGATTTCATAATTTCCCTCCAAATAAGTATAGATTCATTATGCTTAATCTACAAATGAGTTTATTAAGTTTATGACAAAATAACATTAAATATATTTAATTTACTTCCTAACCGCGGCATGTTCTCTCTTGTACTCTGCATCTATTATTAGAACTAGAATGAAGTATACAGGCATAACAACTGCTCCAAGAGCAATACCCAAACCTAAAAACAGCGTCTGTAATGAATACATTTGAGCAAGAACTGCTCCAATTGTTACAAATATTATAGTAGGAATTATAGATACAAATCCTAAACCACTAAAATATGTTACTTGTTCTTTTTCACTCATCAATCTTTCAGCAATCAACCCTTGAGCCACACCTACTACGGCCCCGCCAATAATAGATAACGCTGTAGCAAGTCCTATAGCATACAAATTAGGATTGTAGAATAAAGTCAGTGGAAGTAATGCGACAAGCAATGTTCCGAATACAAGCATTGGTGCTTCACCTAAACTCTTAGCAAAAGCTTTAGTAAGCATTGTGCCTGTTATAGAGGTTATTAACGCAATAACAAATATCACAGCCACATTCATGAATCCTCCTAAGAATTGATATTTAAAATTATCATAAATAAATATTCCAAAATAAGAGTTTCCGACAACTTGAATAATAGTCATAGATATGGCTGCAAGTGTCAATAACAAGACTTTCTTATTTTTTATGAATATCTTACTATCCTCTTTAGCCGTCTTTAGATATTCTTTTACAAATGCTGAAGCATAGAATGCGGAACCATATACTTCTTCCTTTTTCTCTTGGATAAAAGACATCAAGTATCCTGATAAAATAAACATTATTGCAGTTATTTCAAACGCTAGCAAGTAACCATATATTTTGAAATTTATTGGCGACACTAGATTTAGCCAAGAAGGATCAATACTAAAAGGCATTCCGTTAACAGGGAACCACTCCATCAATAATCCTGCTATCAATAGAGATATTGCTGTAATGAATATTCCAAAATATGAAATGAATTTTAAGAAAGTCTTACGATGCTCACTTCTCAGAATACTATTGAAAAAAGACGAGTATAAATCTCCATGAGCTATAACTCCAACAGAGCCTACAAGTAAAGATAATACGAACAACGGAGGATTGTGTAATACTACAGCAAACGCCATTCCTAAAAAGCTTAGACCATAAACAACTCCAGCAGTGCTAATGTATGCTTTACCAAAATACTTTATTCTAGAATACTCCTTTAAGAAACCTGATAGAAAGTATACTAAAGCAGTCTTTATACCGTTGATGAATCCTATGAGGAATAATGAAGCCCCGGATAACATGAATAATATGTTGATGAACTGTTGGCTTGCAAAACCGTAGCCAACTCTGTCAAAGAACTCTTTGAAGCTCATTAAACTATTGTTTTTATCATTTTCTGCTGATTTTAGTTCAACTACACCCTTTAAAGCGGCATTGATGTCTTCTTCCAGATATCCTCTATTGATAAGATTAGCTTTAACAAGATAAATAGAATTATTCTTAGTCAATTCTTTAACTAACTCCTCTTTTAACCCCATAATACGATTTAATAGTTATGATATATAAATTTTTGCTTGAAAAAGTCGACACAAAATATTACCATTACATAATGGTTTCATAATTTGTCCTGTGTTGGTGGTGTATTCCAAAATATTTATATATCCAGGTTATAAGAATTGAATATATCGAGAAAACATTAGACTGTGCTGTAAAAATTGACAGTACATCGAATAATATTAGAATAATATTATAGAGGTTTAATTAATGAATAAAATCACTTTTGCATTCAAGAACATTACAGGTCAACGTAGTGGAAGAATAGAAGAAAAATGGAATTACAACAGTGGTTCTCTACTATTGTCATCGCCAGTAATTGAAGATATTGATGGCGACGGAAAAAAAGAAATAATTTTCGGCACAAAAAATGGTAAAATAGTATCCATAGATTTAGAAGGAAAACAAAAATGGATATACAATGCTGAAGAGCAACATTCACAAGTAGAATTAATGTTTCTAGATACAGACAATGCAAACAGCATAAGTAGCAGCCCGAATATTGCAGATATAAACGGCGACGGAAAAAAAGAAGTTGTCTTTGGAACAGAATCAGGAAGATTATACGTCCTCGATAATAAAGGCAAACAAATTTGGAGCTACAAAGCAGACGGCCCTATAAGAGGCACACCATACATACAAAAATTTGCTAACAATCAAACGGGAATATTATTTGGTTCGAGCGACAAAAACTTGTATTTCTTGAATGATAAAGGACAATTATTATGGAGATACAATGCTAAAAGCGAGATCGAATCTTGCCCAACAATAATATTATCACAAAAGCCACTAATAATATTTGGTAGTAATGATGGAACAATACATGCACTAGATTTGAAAGGTACATTAGTATGGCAATACAAGACAGAAGATAAAATATTAGCACAACCAGTATATGACAGATTAACACCAAGTAGCGAACCAGTAATTGTAATAGGATCAACAGATGGAACAGTATACTGTCTAAATGATCGTGGTACTCTTATGTGGAGTTTCGAAACAGACGGAGCAATATGTTCAAAAGTAGGAATAGCAGACATAAATAAAGATAATAAAAAAGAAATAGTATTTGGATCATGCGACAACAGCGTATACGCGCTTGACAGTAATGGTAAAAAGCTATGGAGTTACGAAACAGATTTCTGGGTTGTAGCAACACCAATAATTGCAGATTTAGATGGCGATGGAAGAATGGAAATAGTTGCTGGATCATACGATCATAACATTTACGTTCTAGACTCTGAAGGGTCATATGTCCTAGATTACGTTCCAGGAGTTTCTGGAATAGTAACACAGACAGGACACTATGGAGAAGCGATGACTTCTGGACCTGGAAAAACACAAGGTAAAAAGATATGGCAATACAAAACAGACGGAGTTGTTGTTGGATGCGCATATTTAAGTGGAGAAAAGAATTTAATTGTAAATACTGAGTCTGGAAAAATTAACGATTTAATACATAAAACCGAAGAATAGAAGGTGAAATAAAATGACAGATAGAATAATAACAAAACAAGGAGACATTAAAAGAGTTCCCTTATACGTTCAAGGATTAGATGAAGTTATGGAAGGAGGAATACCAGAAGGACACATCACATTAATATGTGGTTCAGCAGGTACAATGAAATCATCCGTATGCTTCAACAGCATATATAATGAATGCGCAACAAAGGGAAAGAATTCATTATACTTCACATTAGAACAATCGTATGCATCATTATTGAATCACGTAATAAATATGGGATATGATTTATCTAAAGTAAACGTTTTACTAATAAATGATTTATCAAACATAGCGGCTAATCTTGCACAATTAAAGAACACAAAGAAGGGAACAATAATATTTGCAGACTTAGGATGTATAAGAAAAGAAATAAAGGATGCAAAAGTTGCTACAACACAAAATGCAGGATGGTTGAATGTAATAAAGAATGTAATAAAGAAAGTCAAGACAGATTTGGGCTTAGATTTAATAGTAATGGATTCGTTATCAGCATTATACGTATTAAGTAAATTCGAGAATCCTAGAATAGAATTATTCTATGTGTTCGAATTCTTAAGAGAGATGAATATAACATCATATCTAATATCGGAAATGCCCCTTGATGGAAGCAGATATTCTGAGTATGGTGTAGAAGACTTCCTGTGTGATGGTATAATCTTTATCAGACTATCTCCATTCAGAAGAAACGTAGTCAGAGAAGTTTCCATTGTAAAAATGAGATCGACGTCTGTAAAGACAGATATATTCTCGCTAGAATTCAAGAATGGAAAGTTCTACGCACTATATGGTGGACAGAATCCGTTATTATAAACGGATACTTTTTTATTTATTCTTTTATATTTTAAAGTTCTTCAAATAAGTACTTATGTGTTCTATTTCATACTGCATAGCTTGTCCTTCTGATTTTTTTCCTACTTGTATCTCTTTGATTAAGTCCCTATAGTTCTCTGTACAAAAAGTTACTAGACCATTAAGGCCTTCGCTAGAAACTGTGTTTCTTATAGGTACGATTGATTCTTTCACAATCTTCTCTAGATGTTGAGAACTCTGTTCTAGGAATTCTTTTTCAGAAAAAGAAGTTCCTGAATATTTATTCAAAGTGTTGGTATATACATCTCTAACAAACACTAACAACCCGTTTATTGCATCTTGGTTAAATCCGCTTGGTGGCATTTTTTCCTCCGATTCAGTTATTTTTGAATCTAATACTTGTTTCGATTTTCTAGAGTCTAATATATTCCTCGCAGCAAATGCACAGGGCATTCTATCACAAAAAGGGTTTAATATATCTAACCATAATCGATAATCAGGCGTATCGCTCGAATACAAATGATTTTTTAATTCTTCTTCAGGCATACTACTAAATTTATGTAAATAATAATCAAAAGATTTTCTTAATTCTAAATTATAAAAGCTCATTTTTCCACATTAATAATTCATCTAATAGTGGTAATTCTTTCATCTTAATAATACTTATTATACTATTTTTACTATAATCGCAATATTTATATATTATATTTGCATTTATGTAAATATGGATAGAAGAGATATAAAACTATTAGCGGGCTTACTACTAAATTCACGTGCATCCATTAAATCTCTGGCTAAGAAAGCAGGCGTATCTAGAGAGGTAGCCTTATATCGAATAAAGAATCTTAACAAACAAATAATCAGAGACTATTATACAATTATCGATCTAAATGCTTTAGGATATCGAAGATACGGATGTTTCATGCAATTCAAAGGAATTACATCACATAAAGAAGAAGGGTTAATATCAGATATAGCAAATCACCCCTTCGTTAATTATCTTGGACCAATACTAGGAAAATGGAATGTAGTATTTGACATACATGCAAAAGATGAAATACATCTTAAATCCATACTTGACGAAATGATTACTAAAGCAGGAGCACATATTGACTCATACCTTATTAATAGTCCTGGAACGGATTATTCATATTTCCCGATGAAATATGCAGGAGAAAAACAAATATATAAAAAAAAATCATGTAATAAAGTAGTGATTGATGATACAGATAAAAAGATATTACACCTGTTATCAAAGAATTCGCGTGCAGATTATGTTGAATTATCAAAAACCACTAAACTTTCACCTAATGCCATAAAATATAGAATAAAGAATATGGAGAAAATAAATCTTATACAAGAATATACTGTTTCTATAGACTATACTAAATTAGGATTACAATTTTTCAACGTACAATTAAAGCTTACAAATCTGAATGATAAAAAATTAATCGCGTATATAATAAATCATCCCAATATAATTTATTATTATAAATATATAGGGCAAGAGAACTGGGACATGGATATAGGCATAATTTCAAAAGATTCTGAAGAATTTAGAAAGATAATTATAGATATAAAAAAAGAGTTTGGAGAAATATTGAAAATACATGAAATATATATGATATCACACATGATAAAAGATAATATCGCTCCTGAGGGAGTATTCAATTAATTTTTTATTCTTCTTTTACAGTTTCTTTGCGAGTTTCGGGTTTCTTCGCAATCAAACTAGGGCTTCTTCTTCCTAATGTCGGGCCGTCCTCGACTTTAAATTTTGCTTCAATTAATGCATCTCTAACTTTCTTTGCATAAGAATACGTTGAGAGTTTTCCGCCAGGAGCCGTATGTAAATATATTTGTTTGAATAAATCATAAGTCCACATGTTGGGCGTAAACATAGGAGAAAAGGGTGCATAGAATACATAATCTGCTGATTCTTCTACTTTTTCTATAGTCAAACGCACATCACCAAACATTAATACTATATGTAAATTTTCTGCATCATAAATAGAATTATTATGTTCTAAATAATTTCTAATAGCATTCTTAAAATGATGATAACATCGTATATGTTGCTTTATGCCGTCCTGTTCATACTCTAATACATTAGGCAATTCTAAATTCTTTTCAAGTATTGCTCTATCATTCTCGAATAAGTATATTGTTACAAAAGATTCATTTCCTTGTCTACGAATTTCTTCTAGAGCACATGCTGCGCTATAAGATAGACCTGAACATACATCGAAAATTACTGGATTCTGTTTTTCCCACACTTTTAGAGCTCTGGCATGTTTTTCTAATGCTTCAACAACTGCTCCAGCCTTCGTATGATACCACTCATCAACGTTCACACTACGAAAAGTCTTTGATCCGTCATCAGTTATGAATTCGTCCATAACAAGGGGAAGATGATGTAGGTTAAAAAGATGCGTGTAAAATACGTGTTGATACTACTTATCAATGATGAATAAAGCACAAGTTTTATAAATCTTGATTATTATCAACAATCATGCGTAAAGGATTAATGAAACTGAATGATGCAGAATTAACTTGGTTAGGCGGAACGCTAGAATTAGGAGGAAGAATAAGTTCAATAGACGTGCAGAAAGGATGCCCGTGGCAATGCATAACCTGTGGTATCGATGCACCAAAAAAATCTAAAAATATGCCTTGGTCCGATTACATGACAATATCAGACAGCATATTAGACGTTCATCAAAAAAAGGACATTGATGTATTATCAGATGATAGAATAGACCCATTTGATGGTTCAGATCCGATATTTTATCATTCACAAGACGGAGAAGTAGAAAAAACCATATACCATGTCTTGAAAGACATCACTGACAGACATTATAGGGATGCAGCACTAACTACAACAGGATGGAAACCAGGAAACACGTATATGCAAAGAGCAATGGAAGATATAGTCAACAACTACTACAAGGAAAGTCCTACAATAGTGGTATGCTATAGTTTTAAAGCATCACCACTACCATTAGTTACAGAGTATCATAATTTTCTAAAAGAGAATAACGGAAGCAAAATTCATAGAGAAGATTTAGATATACAATTCATGAAACAATCAAGACATGTAAAAATGATGATACAAAATCTTCAGACAATAGCACCAATAGCGTCAAACAAGAAAGTAGGATACGACATACAATCACTAGCGCAGGATGATGTTGAGAAACTTGGCGCAGATTATAGAAAGTATAGTTCGTTGTTATCAGTAAGATTTATTAAATATCTAGAAAATTACGTAATAGGTCAATTATCTGAAGACAAATCTGAGAGCTGGACTCAAAACCCTTATCACAATGCAAGAATAGGAGGAAGATATTTTCAAGGATTAGGAAGAGTGTTAGAATTAGGAAATATCAGCCAATCAGAAAGATTAGAAGAAAACAATAGCATAATAGATTCCAATTCTCCGCATAGAGTAAAAGAAGACGATTACTTTGCTAAAATAGACTACGATGGACAGCTAGGAATATATTACGGCCCATCACACGGACTCAGCAGAATACTTGTTCCAAAAGAACACTTCCAAATAATGGCACAACGCGATGGAAGAAAAGAAAAGAAAGAAGAGTATAGAATGCTCGCAGAACTGCAGGGAAAAAATATATTGATATAAGCGCCAACAAAGGTCGCTCACACGACACATTTATAATTCTATAAACGATTCCTATATCGTAGCCAATGATGAAGTGAGACCACGGCACCCTTTTAAAAAAGGCTGCACCGAAAAAGCCGCTCACACGACACATTTATAATTCTATAAACGATTCCTATATCGTAGCCAATGATGAAGTTATTCCCGTCTGAGTACATGAAGACGAAGAAAACTAACTGAGGCTACAATTCTAATCACAAATAATCACACCTAAGAAAGATTTATAAATCGTTCTTTATCTCTTCAAGTATGGCAAAATACACTGTTGAAGTTGATCCAAAGTTATGTATAGGTTGTGGAGCATGTACTGTTGCATGCGATAATTTCGTAATGAACGGCGACAAGGCTAAGGCTAACAACTCTACAATCGAACAAGCAGACTTTAAAGCAAATAAAGAAGCTGAAGAAGGTTGCCCAGTAAGCGCAATCATCATCAAGAAGATTGAAGAATAATTCTATTTGTTAATTTTTAACTAGACAACCCGTCAAAAAAGTTATAAATACCTTTAGCATCGTAAGGTTATGCACGATTCTCATGAAGATAAATCTTTGAAAGGTTATGTTGTTTATCCTACTTATAGAATTATTGATGAAGAAGTAGATGGAAAAAAGACAAAAAAATCAGTTGTTTACTTGTTTGGTAAGCTAGAGAATGGTGAAAGTTTCTTAGCTATGAAGACATACAGAGCATATTTCTATATACCAGAAAAAGATTATAAAGCAAAAAAAGAAAAAATAGATCATACATTAAAAACCTTCAATGCAGAAGCCAAAGAATGTGATTTTAAAAATTTCGATGATGAGCCAGTAACAAAAATATACGCTGAATTGCCTGCTGACGTATCAAAACTACGTAAAGTATTCGAGGACGAATACAATATAAATTGTTATGAAGCAGACATTAGATTCTATCAAAGATTCCTGATAGACCTAGATATTAAAGGCAGTTTAGAAATCAAAGGCAAACATAAGAAAGGCAAATATGTTGATAGGATATACGAAGAGCCAACATTAAAACATTCTGATTGGAGACCTGAACTAAAAGTATTATCTATAGACATAGAAACAGATAGCAAAGGTAAACACATCTATTGTATCTCGCTTTATTCTGAAGAGTATAAAAAAGTAATAATTGTAGGGCTAGACAAAGACTTAGGAAAACCTTTGAATCATGCAATAACCGTAGGAACTGAAAAAGAACTTCTAGAAAAATTCCAAGAGTTAGTTTGGAAAATTGACCCTGATATTATCACAGGATGGAATCTAATAGATTTCGATCTAAAGATGATTAAACAAAAATTCGAAGAACATAAACTTCCATTTACTCTAGGTAGAATAGATTGGCCTTGCAAATTAGACTTGAATGATGAATTCATGAGAGATTCTAGTGCAGACTTCCCAGGAAGAATGGTTCTCGATGGAATAGTAATGTTAAAAACCTCTTTCGTGAAACTAGAAAATTATAAATTAGACACTGCGGCTGAAGAATTCTTAGGAAAGAAGAAAGCGATTGGTGAAGAGAATAAAGCTGAAAACATAGAAAATTATTACAAGCATAATCAACAAAAACTCGTGGATTATAATTTACAAGATTCAGAATTTGTATACGACATAATATTCAAAACAAGTTCAATGCAATTAACACTTCTAAGATCTTTAATAACAGGAATGACTTTAGATAGAGTAAAAGCAAGTGTTGCAAGTTTAGATAGTTTATTTTTACGATATGCACGTAAAGCTAAAATAGTGTTGAGCAGTAGCAAGTTCGCTGAAAAAGATGAACCTGGCAAAGGCGGATTTGTAATGCAATCAAAACCAGGATTATATGATTATGTAATTGTGTTAGACTTCAAAAGTCTATATCCGAGTATAATAAAAACGTTCAATATTGATCCTTACAGTTATGTTGCTCTTGCAGATAGACCAAAGCATCCAAATAAAGATAAATATGTGACAACAGCAAATGGTGCAGTATTCAAAAATCAAGAAGGAGTATTGCCAAAAATAATTACAGATGTTTGGCATCAACGTGATGAAGCCAAGAAGAGAAAAGATACTCCAGAAACAATATACGCTCTAAAGATTATTATGAATTCATTCTATGGAGTATTAGGAAATCCTGCATGTAGATTTTTTAATCCGGAAATGTCAAATGCAATCACACATACAGGTCAAGAGATAATAAAGTTAACGACGAAAAAAGTTCAAGAATTAGGATATGAAGTAATATATGGAGATACAGATAGTATTTTTGTTGTTAGCGGTGCTGAAGACATAGAAGGTGCTAGAAAAGTGGGCAAAAAAGTTCAGAAATATATCAATGAATTCTATGATGAATATATCAAGAAAGAACATCATAGAGATAATGCAATGGAATTACAATTCGATAAGCTGTTCAAAGTATTCTTGATGCCTACAATTAGAGGTTCTGATGAAGGCGCTAAGAAAAGATATGCCGGAATAATCGTCGATGAAAAAGATAAAGAAGAAATACATTTTACTGGAATGGAATTCGTACGTGGTGATTGGACTGATGTTGCTAAAAAATTCCAAGAAGAATTATTTATGTTAGTATTCCATAAAAAAGAAGTCTCTGAGTATATTAAAAAATTCATTAAGGATTTGAAGGGCGGAAAATATGATGACATGCTGGTCTATAAAAAGAGCATCAGTAAGTCTCTCAAAGAGTACACAAAGACTACGCCTCCACACGTGAAGGCCGCAAGAATGCTAGACAAATTAACATCTAATCTAATTCAATATGTTATGACTGTAGAAGGTCCTGAACCTCTTGAAAAACTCACACATAAACCAGATTATGATCATTACATCGAGAAACAAATAAAACCCTTAGCAGACACAATATTATTTGTCTATGGAAAGAATTTCGATGACATATTAAAGAATTCTACACAGAGTAGTTTGTTTGGGTATTGAAGATAAATTTTAGCCACAACCTTTAAATACCTCAATCTAGGAAGTATTCTTATAGAAATTTAGAGGTGAGTGGTTGGTTGTAGAGTCAGGATTAGATCCTAAGTATTATTCTTATGCAAAATCTGACGTAGATAGCATTCTTAAGGAGCTTAATGGTAGCACAAATGGCTTAACGAACGATGAAGCAAAAGAACGTATAAAAAAATACGGATATAATGATCCGATAAAACACAACAAACGACCTGCAATAATTCAGTTTCTATTAAAATTCATAAATCCATTAATAATAATACTTTTAGCAATAGGAATATTTACATTTATTTATGCAGAAAAATTTAGTGCCATATTTGTATTCTTAATGATACTAACAAGCGTATGCATCTCGTTCTTTCAAGAATATCGTTCCGATAAAGAGATTGAAAAATTAATAGAGATGGTTAGAGTAAAAATCACAGTCATCAGAAATAAGAAGAAAGAGGATATAAATATACATGAACTAGTTCCCGGAGATATAATCGAGGTATCGGCAGGAGATATAATCCCTGCAGATGTTAGAATTATAGAATCTAAAGATTTATTCATTAACGAATCATCGTTGACTGGAGAAGCATTCCCTGTAGAGAAGACTCATGAAGCATTGAAAAAAGCAGAGGCAATAACGGACCTACAGAATACAGCATTCATGGGTACAAGTGTTGTTAGTGGATCAGCCACGTGCGTTGTTTTAATGACTGGAAAATATACTGAATTTAGTCACATCGCTAAGAATATCGCTCAAGACAATTTCGAAACATCATTTGATAAAGGAATAAGAGATTTCACATGGTTAATGATTAAATTCGTTCTAGTATTAGTCATAGCTATTTTTGCAATAAACGCCCTCCTAAAAGGCAATTTAATGGAATCAATATTATTCTCTCTCGCTGTCGCAGTAGGATTAACACCAGAAATGCTGCCTATGCTTGTCACAATAAATCTTGCTAAAGGCGCTAGAGACATGTCAAAAAAGCAAGTCATAGTCAAACACTTAGAGTCTATACAAAACCTCGGTGCAATGGATATATTATGTACAGATAAAACAGGCACATTAACTGAAGACAGAATAATTCTAGAAAAACATTGTAATATTCTAGGAGAAGAAGATAATACCGTCTTAAGATTCGCTTATATCAATAGTTTTTATCAAACAGGATTAAAGAACGTAATGGATGAAGCAGTATTAAAACACTTACCTTTAACTCTTAAGAGCGTAAAAAAAATAGATGAAATACCTTTTGATTTCGTCAGAAAAACCATGTCGATAGTTGCTGATATAGAATCGGAAAAACATAAAGGAATATTCATGATAAGCAAAGGAGCGCCAGAAGAAATACTAAAAAAGTGTACTCAATATGAGATTAGCGGAAAATTACACAAATTAGACAAAAAAGCTCTAAAGAAAGCTCAAGAAGAATATGAAAAATTAAGCAACGATGGATTCAGAGTATTAGCTGTAGCATATAAGCCAGTCAAAAAACAGAACAAATATACTCCTACCGATGAGAAACAATTAATTTTGAAAGGATACTTATCATTCTTAGATCCCCCAAAACAAAGTTCTCTTGAAGCCATTCGTGAACTTGAAGAATTAGGCGTTGAAGTAAAAATACTTACTGGAGATAATGAGTTAGTAACGAAAAAAATATGTGCTGAATTAGGATTAGCAATTAAAGGATGTGTAACTGGAAAAGAGATAGATAAATTAGACGATACACAATTAGCGTTGCTTGTTGAGAAAGTATCTATATTCGCTAGAGTTGCACCATTACAAAAAAAGAGAATTGTAGAGGCGTTACAAAAGAACGGTCACACAGTAGGATTCTTAGGCGACGGAATTAATGATGCTCCAACATTAAAGAAAGCTGACGTTGGAATAAGCGTCAACAATGCTGTAGATATTGCTAAAGAATCTGCTGGAATAATTTTATTAGATAAAGATCTAAGAGTATTAAAAGACGGAGTCATGGATGGTAGAAGAGTCTTCGGAAATTTAATAAAGTATATTAGAATGGGTGCAAGCAGTAATTTTGGTAATATGTTTTCACTCGCTGGAGCCAGTTTATTCTTGCCATTCCTTCCTATGCTTCCAATTCAAATCATATTAAACAATTTCTTGTATGATATGTCTCAACTCTCTATCCCGACGGATAATGTAGATGATGAATATGTTAAAAAACCTAGAGCATGGAATATTGAATCGATTAAGAGATTTATGATATTTATTGGTCCACTCAGTTCTATATTCGACTTTACTACATTTATAGTATTCTACTGGATATTTAGTGCTATTCCTGCACAATTCCAAACAGCCTGGTTCATAGAATCACTGACTACACAAGTGCTGATAATATACATCATTAGAACAAATAAAATTCCATTCATAGAAAGCAAACCTAGCATTCCGGTAATGTTCACCACACTATTAATAGTGTTGACAGGCCTTATGCTTACTATGCTTCCTGTTGGTAAATTCTTCGGATTTGAACCATTACCATGGCACTATATAGCAACAATATATGGAATAGTTGCAGCATATATATTATTAACTTTCTTTGCAAAGAAAAAGTTGATGCAACAATTCCATTTCGACTAAACGACATGATATGAGAAGAAATTTACTTCATAAAATGTATATCGGATGTAAATCCTTCTACTTTCTGTTCATGAACTTCACTTCTAAAATCTTTACCGTTGATAGTTAGTGTTGCTACAGGTTTCATTCCTAGAACAGTTTCCATTGATTTAAATTTCGTTTCTGCGCCGGAACTACTTTGTGTAGCAAAGAATGCTATTTTCTTTATTTTTAGAGAATCTACATTTTTATCTAGATAAGTTCTAATAGCAGGACTCACATTCCATGCCCATACAGGTCCACCAATTATAATCATATCGTACTCTTTTGGATCATGAGTATAAGTTATAGAAGTTAATACTTCCTGCATAGCGTCCTTTCCAGCAACCATATAACCTTTTGGACCAGATCTATCTTTTTTATCAATAATCTCGTCTAAATCCGCTTTAAGCTTCGTAGAAATAAGTGTAGCAATCTTCTTAGTAAGACCAGTACGAGAATAGTATACAACTAAAATTTTCATTTAAGCGATACCTGATTGAGCTAATTGATTTTTAACTCAATATTTTTGTAAATATCCTGGTTGCGGTTCGAATAATAATCCGTCACGCTTTAATTTCTCGATAACAGAAGAAACTTCGAATTCACCCATACCGTGATGTGCTGCTTCGATAAGTAATTTTTCTGTATGAATCTTTTTTTTACTACCGGCTAACTCATCAAATATTGTAAGAACTTTTATTTTAGCATCTAGTTCGAAATCATCCATCATTGAATTCTGTAATTGCTTTTGTAATCGCATTACATCATCAAATTCAGTACCATCTAGTACACCCATAATTTAGCCCCCAATAAACCAAAATAGTGGAAGAATATTTATATAGTTATCGGAATTAGTATACGATATTGTATATTAATTCTCGTCTATTTTTATTCACTATACAAATACACTAAAAGTTTATATAGGTACAGGAATAAGGTATACTGTTCGTAAAACACATTAAATTAAATTCGTTGGGGGTTGATGAGTGTGGAAATAATAAAAACAGTAAGAGATGGTACTACCGAGATAGAGAATTATATCAAAGTTGAAAACGGCATGTACACACACAGACAAATAGAAAAAATAGATGGCAAAGTATTCATGAGATGTAAGAGCAGAAGAATGTTCGATGTTTCTTTAATATAGATTATAACAACAGGTTTGGTGGGGATCAAACCATTTTTATTTTCTTTTAATTCTTAGAATAACTTTTTAAAACACATTCTTATTCTATAAAACAATACGTGGGCGTGTAGCGCAGCCTGGATAGCGCGAAGCACTCCTAAAAACCTTTTTGGAGAGATGCTTAGGTCGTGAGTTCGAATCTCATCACGCCCGATTTTTCTCAGAAAAATCGAGTAAAGAAAATTAGTGCTATTCCGTTGGAATAGCACCTTGTTTTTGTAAAAAAGTCATCATATCAAACTAATAAATCCTTTCACAAGCAGATATCCTGCTACGATAAAGGAAATTACTTCAAAATGCCAAGCAATCATAAATAACATGTACAAACCAACTACAGCATCCATAATACTAAAGAAATCTCCGAAGAATATTATTCCCTTCATAATCAAATAAAATGCTAGACTGACAACAAGAGGATTGTGAATCATATTCAGTTGGAATAGAACTATAACTAGAGCTGTAAATATATCTATTACCCCCATCAACTTAACTATCATAAAAAGAGGATACAAAGAGGGTTTATAAAAATTATTGAAAAAAGAAAAATAATAACTTAATCACACATTCCCGCAGACCACATTCTTATTTTGCCACTAGCACAAGCAACACATCTATTATCATATGTTACATCGCCAGTGCCATCGTTTGCGCTTCCACATACAGGTAAGTATTCTCTAGTACAAGCCGTTTCTGCTTTCTCAGCAACAGTACATATGTGTGATTCAGGACATTCTCCCTGTTTCAATATTTTTACGTTTCCAGCTAAGCATGCATTTGCATATGTATGTCCATCTTCACCACATACCGGCACGTAATCCGTAGTACAAATCTTTGCTGGTTGTATAATTGTATTCGGAGCAGTATCTATAGGAGCAGGATTAGAAATCGGAACAGTCTCCTGTGTTGGCGCACATGCACTCAAAACAATTGCAGCCATAAACAATAACATAATTAGTATTTTTTTCATTTTATCCCCCAAAATTATTTTTATTTATTATATTTCAAACTTACGTATCTTGGCGTAAGCCAGTTAAACAAGCTTAATATCGCCTGAGTATGAATTAGTATTACGTATTTATATTGTTATCTAATATTGGTCTATAAGCTACACTAAAAATACTAAAAAACAACTATCTTTTTAAAGCCTCTTTGACTCTACACTATTCTATGAAATGGAGCTGGAAAAACTTTTTTATAGCGTTCTTTTTACTTATGGGTATAGTAGTTATGGTATTCATGATTAGGGGATACGGTCTAAAAAATATTATAAAAGTCTATGAAAATTTCAATGGATGGTTACTACTAGCATACTTTGCAGTAACTATGTTAATTTATGTAATACTTACATGGCGTTGGGATATAATTTTAAGATCGCGAAACCATAAAATCCCATTCAGAAAACTTTTCATCTATAGAATTATAGGATCGAGTATAAATTTCTTCACTCCAGGACCAAGAGTTGGTGGAGAACCTACACAAGCATCATTGTTAGGAAAACATGATGTCGAATTCACAGAAGGATTGTCTACAGTAATGATTGATAAAATTATAGATACTACAACAAGCGGCATACTGTTTATTGTCGGAGTAATATTAGTGAGTATGCATTATAGTCTTCCAAAAAGCGCCGCTATACTAATGGGCGGATCAGGAATAATATTCTTAGTGTTAATAGCACTATTTTACCGTCAGATGTTAACAGACAAACATTTTTTCTTACACATATTTAGATTTTTTAGATTAGATAAAATAAAAAATAAGACCATAAAAAAGACAGAGCAAAGACTTGAAGAGATAGAACTAATAATGATACAATTCTATAAACATGATAAGAAAACATTCACAATAAGTATTCTAATAAGTCTTTTAAGTTGGGTAGCAATGTTTGTTGAATACAAATTATTGACGACACTATTAGGACTAAATCTAGGATTTGTACCATTATTCTTCATAATAACGTTTATTGGAATAGCTGTTTTGTTCCCTATACCTATGGCTGTAGGAGTATTAGAAGCAGGTCAAGTTTCTGCATTCAATATAGTAGGACTAGCAGGAAGTGCAGGTGTGGCTTTAGCATTCTTGGTTAGAATGAAGGACATATTGTGGGG
>JANNSE010000089.1:0-23538 GCA_031402215.1 Candidatus Woesearchaeota archaeon
ATAATAATACGTTAATCTACACAGCTCTAGTAGATACTTCTTCAGCGCGTACTGATGCCTTGGAGTATACTGTTGGTTGTAATTGGACAATCGAGACTTCATCAGGCTCGACGTTCAACTTAATGATGCCTGACACAGCCCCTGCAGACAAATTATGTTATTATACAAGCGCTTATGTTGCAAATCACTCATTTTATCCTAATGCTACAGAATACGATGTGCTAATGAATGATGTTTATGATGTTGCCGTATATAATTTATTAAAACAATTAGATTATGAACTAACTGGAAAAATCTTTTTTGATTTGAATGAAAATGATTTAGAAATAATTCTATCAGCAACAGATCGTGTAGCTTACATGTGGGGGCCATCATTAATGAATATTGAGGTATGGAGATAATTTGAGGCAATTAATTTGAGGAAACTATGAAGATAAACCGTTTTTATTTGTGGAAAAATAAGAGAGGGTTTACGTACATATTAGTTACCAGTTTTTTAGTTGTAGTCTTATTGATGGTTTTTTTTACTACGAGTAATTATAAACATCAAGATCAAGAAGCAGTACAACAAGTAAGAATTAGAGCGATGAATGATTTTATGAAAAATTTAGAGGACGATATTCATCGTGCAACATATATCTCTGCATTCAGATCCCTATTGGCACTAGAGACACATGTGTCTACAAATATTAGTAATGATTTTAGAGAAGTGTTTTTTTACGGCACTCTTAACGGTACTTCTCAAGGAGAAATTATTAACGAGTCTACATTTGAAATATATTTATCTCGTGTTCAGAATCTTTCCAAATCTACAGGAATAAACTTAGATATTAATGTAACTGAAGTATGGTTGACGCAAAGTGACCCTTGGTCTGTAAATATACATTTAATGATGAACATTACTGCAGTTGATGTAAAAAATACTTCCTCATGGCATATCAACAGAGAGTATGTGGCCCTTTTACCGATAGATACTTTAAAAGATCCGTTATATGTTAGAATTATAGGTAATTCTTCTCCTACGATTCGCAAGTTAAATGTGCCTTTCTTAGTTAACGGTACTGATGTGGCCAATTTGAAAACGCACATAGAAGGCGTTTACTATGTTAATTCATCCTATGCTCCTAGTTATATTATGCGTTTAGAAGGTAATAATAGTCCGGATCCAAATGGTAATGGAATTGAGAGTATAGTTAATATACAGGATTTACAAAATCTATTGCCTACTCATCCAGATCTACTAATAGATTATAATAAAGTAAAAATAGATTATCTTTATTTTGATACTAACACTACATTTAATAACAGCGATAAACTATGTAATGTTACGGGAATTCCTTCAATAGATTATTTTGTAATTCCTTCAAATAGACGAGCTACGTATCAGTTAGAGAATGTCACGCTAGTAAATGGGACGTGTCCTTAGATTTAATTAATGTCTATTTTAAGGTTTAATTTGGTAAAAAACACATTTAAAGTGTGTGTATTGTCTAGTCGTAACAAAATTATATAAGCAGTCGAGGGTTTAGAGTATAAAGATGGTGGGAACAAATATACAAACAGGTGTAGATAGACTAGTTGAGTTAGTTTCTGAAAAAAAGAAAGTGTCTGTAGATGATGCTGCAAAGAAGCTTGGCGTCGGAAAAGATGTGGTCCAGGAGTGGGCTGAATTCTTGGAGGAAGAAGGTTTAGTTACGTTAGAGTATAGTTTCTCAAAGACTTTTATTGTGGAGAAAAAGATAAGTAGAGATGATGTTCTTGGAAGTGCTAAAGAAGTTTCCTCTGAAAAAGAGGCTCTGGCTAGAAAAATAGATGTCGCAATAAGTTCATTACAGGACGAGACAGCAGGATTTGAAGACATAAGAAAACAATTCACGAACATTCAGAGTCACATAAAAGAGGAGATTAATGTAGTAAAAAGTCAACTTACACAATTAGAACGTTATGATTCTCTTAGAAAAAATCTAGATAAAGATGTGGAAAAACAACGAGAAACGTATAATTCTTTCGCTAAAGAGGCACAAGATAAATTAAAATTAGAGTCACAAAAATATGATGAATTGAAATCGATGATAGAGAGGGAAAGAAAAAATTTAGAGCAATACAGTCAGAAACTTGAAGACTTGAGAAAATTACGTGGGGATTATGATAGAACAATAAATTCACTAAAAGAATCATTAAAAAATATGGATGGTGTAATGTCTGATTACAAAAATCGTTTCGAGAATTCAAGTAAGGTTATAGAAAATTACAAAAAAGAATTAAACAGTTTAAGTGAAGATCTTTCTGATAAAAAAAATAGTTTATTGACTAAAAAATTGATGGATTTAAGAGCAAGCGAAGATAAATTATTCAAAAATCAATTAGAAATGGAAGAAGAAATAAAATCGAAAGTGGGCGCAATAAAGTCCTATGCAGGAATAGGCGATAAGGTTCATAAAAGTGTCGGAGGATTTTTCTCTAAGAATATTGAGACAGAAAAAATGATTTTAGAAATAGAGAAAGATAAAACAGATTTAAGTAAGGATTTAGAAGTATTGAAGAGGAAAGTCTTAGCATTTACCTTGATGACAGGTCATGCTTCTATAAAATCCGAATTAAAAGATCTAGAGCATTCACTAGCATCTTACGAGCATAAAAAATTATCTATAAAATATAAAATTGAAAAATTATTAGGAATTATAAAAGGTAATTAGTTAATTTTATTTTATTATTTTATTTTATACGTTATTGTTTTTAATGAAAGTTTTAAGTCAACAAAAAGTGGTGGGTATGTGGTAAAAAAATCTTTAAATAAAAAAACTGGTAAACAGAATAGTTCTAGTATTAGTAAATCTCGTACTAAGAAAAACGCTCTAGAAAAATCTTATGAAACCAGTCACACTAATGAAGATGTCGTTATGGAGACATACCAGTTTAGTTCAGAACGTATTCCTATAAGTGTTACTATAGCCAAGAGGAGTGGAGAATTTGTACCAACTTATACTCTACAAATATCTGTTATTAGTAAGACTACTGAAATGATTTTAGAAAAAGTAAGATTAGAATTAATCCGTCGAGTGAGTTTAGGTGTAGAAGACATTGGCGATGTCAAAAAAACAGATTTAGTAGAAGACAAATTCAACCAATTAATCGATATATTGATTGATAAATATTTTCCTGATAGTAATCAAGAGACAGTAAATTTTCTAAGATCTTATTTAAAGATTAATAGTTTAGGTCTTGGTAACTTAGAATTATTAATGAACGATGAGAATCTAGAAGAATTGGTTGTTAATCAAGCTTCTGAACCTGCGTGGGTTTATCATAAGAAATATGGTTGGCTAAAAACTAATGTATATCTAAAGAATGAGGAGCAAACAAAACACTATGCAAGTATTATTGGTAGAAAAGTCGGAAGACAAATAAGTGTATTATCTCCTTTATTAGATGCGCATTTAGGATCTGGAGACAGAGTAAATGCTACGTTGAGTCCTGTTTCTACAAACGGAAATACAATTACAATAAGAAAGTTCTCAAAGGATCCTTGGACAATAACTAAATTCTTGAAGACGAGAACAATTTCTCCAGAAGCGGCGGCATTAATTTGGACAGCAATACAGTACGAATTATCTGCAATTATTGCAGGAGGTACTGCGTCAGGTAAAACTTCTGCATTAAATGTTTTCGCAAATTTCTTTCCACCAAATCAAAGAATATTGAGTATAGAAGATACTAGAGAAATAGTTCTACCAAAATTCTTACATTGGGTCCCATTAAACACCACACTTCCTAATGCCGAAGGCAAAGGAGAAATAAATATGGGTGATTTACTTGTTAATAGCCTGAGAATGAGACCGGATAGAATACTTGTAGGAGAAGTAAGAAGAAAGAGAGAAACGGAAACATTATTCGAAGCTATACACACAGGACACTCAGTATATGCTACTTTCCACGCAAATAGCGCTAAAGAAACAGTAGAAAGATTAACAAATTCTCCTCTAGATGTACCAAAGATTATGCTTCCAGCAATTTCTTTAATTGTAGTACAGTTCAGAAATAGACGTAGTGGTAAGAGAAGAACTTTCCAAATAGCAGAAATACTTCCTAATGGAGAAGCTAACGTTATTATGCAATACGATATAAAGAAAGATGTGTTGTTACGTTTAGGAAAATCACACGCGCTCTTCGATAATATTTCGTTATTTACCGGAATGACTGATGGCGAAATAAACAAAGAATTAAATGATAAGATTAAAGTTTTGAATTATCTTGTTAAGAAAAACATTGATGATGTAGATGGTGTAGGAAGAATCGTAGCGGAGTATTACACTGATAAGATTAATCTAATGAGATATGTTAATACTGATAAGAATTTCCCGTTAGCTTCGCAATTACAATTGGAAGAAACGTCTATAGTGTCAGTGCCTTCAACCAACATAGAGGATGTTGAAGAAGTAGTTCCTGAGATTCCTGTAGAGGAAAAAGTGACTGAGAAAGTAGTCAAGGTCGTAGAAGAGAAAAAGATAGAGAAAAAAGAGCAGACTAAAGAAGAAAAGAAAACAGACTCAAAAGAGGATAAGAAAGAGGACAAGAAATTGTCTAAGCAAAAAAACTTAGTACTTCCTCCATCCGGTGCTCCTAAGCAAGAAGATTTAAAGAATCATGATTCTAAAAATCATGAAAAGAGTGAAGCTAAACTCTCTGATAAAGGTCATGACTCTACCGCTCCTAGTGCATTATCGAACTTTATACACAAGTTCCCGTTATTACATGTAAAAAAGAAAACGACTAAGAAAAAGTGATGTTGAAAATAAAAAAATAATATAGTTGATCTAATTTTGTGATAAAATGTTATACTCCTACCTAGCCAAAAATATTCATGGATTAAGATTAAAGCTTAGACAAGCAGGAATATTTCAAGAGCCAGAAGAATATGTAAAGGCCACATTTACAACAAGTCTGTTGCTTTCTATAGGCGTCGGTTTTATATTTTTCTTCTTTACACTTTCTTTATGGTCTGTAATAGTAGTGCCGATAAGTCTTCCATTATTATTTATGTACTTTATAAAATTCGTTGACGTTAAAATAGAAAAAATAAAAAAGAAGATTGATGAAGAAATTCTCTTTGCAGGCAGGTTCCTAATTATAGGTCTAGAATCCGGTGTACCTATGCATAAAATCTTTGAGGATATGGAAAAAAATTATGAGTATGTAGGATATTATTTTGGAGAAATATTAAACAAAGTATATTTAGGAACTAGTATGGAGGAAGCGGTTAACGATACGTTAAATAATTCGCCTTCTCCAAATCTTCGTAGATTACTTTGGCAAGTAATGAATTCGCTTAAAACAGGGACAGAAGTTGGTGGAGCTTTAAATTCTGTATTAGATCAGATTACTAGAGAGCAACAAATAGCTGTCCAAGAGTATGGTAAAAAATTAAGTCCATTGGCTATGTTCTACATGACTATTTCTATAATAGTTCCATCGCTAGGAATAACAATGTTGGTAATATTGGCTACATTTATAGGATTAAAGATCACAATGCCTATACTGGTTGTTTTAGCCGTAATGATAGGCTTTGTACAATTCATGTTCCTTTCAATGATTAAGGCTTCAAGACCTTCAATAAGTACATAGAGATATTTTTATAAAACAAAATGGTAAAATTACGTCCAAGAATTGAGAAAAAGGAAGTCGACACTTTCAAAGAAGAGATGATTTCTTCTCATGATGATAGTTTTTCGTTTAAAGACTCGAAAGATTTTCAAACATTTAAAGATAAACTGAACGGCGCTCTTAAAACTCATTTTGATCAGAAAGCTTTCGAGAAGGAACAGCATGAGCAAGCAAAAAATAAGGGAAAGAGCAGATTCGATAGAACTCGTGTTAAGAAAAAAAAGATAATAGGATTATTTTCAGAATTAGCATTAAAACTAGGTTTTGATGCTACAGCAAGAGAAATAAATGCAAAGATAGTAGGATTTGTTGCAATAATAAACATATTATTGTCTCTTGTTATTCTAGGATTTGTAGTTGTAAATAATAAGTCATTAGATGTATTTATAGTGGCTATGATTATAATATGGACTTTATTGTTCGGAGCAATATACCTTCTAAGTGCTTTGGTTGTATTCTTATATTTAGATATTCGTATGTATCAACACGTCAAAGAGATTGAAGAATCTTTGCCCGACTTTTTACAATTAGCATCAGCGAATATTAGTGCAGGAATGACTGTCGATAGAGCATTATGGTATGCTGTAAGGTCGAAGTTCGGCGTGTTAGCAAAAGAAATGGAAAATGTGGCTAAGGCAACGATAGTTGGAGAAGATTTAGAAAAAGCGTTATCTGCGTTAGGTCAAAAATATGATTCTAGAATACTAAAAGAAACTATGAATCTAATTGTAGAAGGAATACAAAGCGGTGGAGAAATGGCTGTTCTACTGAACAAATTATCTTCAAACATTAAAGAAACTCAATTAATGCGTAAAGAGATAAGCGCTAGTGTGACTACTTACGCAATATTTATAGGAGTAGCAACAGTTCTTGCAGCACCAGCATTGTTTGCATTAAGTACGCAATTATTAGTAATAATTCAAAAGATATTCGGTTCACTAAATATAGAAAAATCTGTTGGAGCATCGAGTTTATTTAGCTTTAATTTCTCTGGAGAAAGCATAAACATCACTGATTTCAAAAGATTTGCAATACTGGTTTTAGTAATATCATCATTCTTTTCAGCAGCAATCATAAGTACAATCAGAAAAGGAAGCGTAAAAGATGGTCTAAAGACCATTCCAATATTCATTGCAGTATCAATACTTCTTTATATCTTAGCCTCTAATGCATTCGAGTATTTGTTAGGCGGATTGTTCTAGAAACTTTTTTAAATTGATTTTATTTAGATTGATAGAATGAAGAAATCTAAATTTTCAATTGCACACAAAGATGAAGAGTTGGTATCTTTAGTGAATAGTTCTAATAAAAAAACATTAGCTGTTTGGGCTATTGATTGTGCAGAACATGTCATGCCTTATTTTGAGAAAAAATATCCTAAAGATGCTCGTCCTAGACAAGCACTCAAGACTCTTAAAGCATGGCTTGATGCAGGCGCCGGGACTTTTAAGATGGCTGTTATTCGCAAGGCTTCGCTTGATTCTCATGCTGCTGCTCGTGATGTGGGTGAAGATAGTCCTGCGAGATCTGCTGCTAGAGCTGCAGGCCAAGCCGTAGCCACAGTACATGTTCCTAGACACGCTTATGGCTCGGCTATTTATGCTCAACAAGCAATTCATAGAGATTCAAGTCCTTCTAACGCCGATATTGCTGTAATCAAGGAGAGAGATTGGCAATATCGTAGATTACTTAAGTTAAAAAGAGATTTAAATAAAGAATAATTCTAGAATAAGAAATAAAAGATTAAAATAAAAAATAAAGTATAACCCTTTCGGATTATTGTGTTATGTGTCTTATTGTCATAGGACTTGTTATGTGTTGTAAGTATACATAACTTAATTCTAGACCTATAGGAACTTCTACAACACTATTACTTCCAGAAACGTCAACAGTACAGTATAGTGTGTATGTTGCCTTTCCAGTTGCTGTATCCTTGAATAATCTTACATAACCGTTTGCATCTGTTCCTTGACATACTACCGGAATTTTCTTTCCTGAAATTTCTACATCAGTGAATTTAACTCTTACTTTTCCAGCATCTGTATTACTTTCAACGTCCTTACACTCTAAGTTGTCATCCTTGAAGAAATTATCTCCCTTACCTTCATGACTTAAGACTAATGTTAATCCAATTTTTCCATTACCAGCATAAGTTTCCTTTAATGATGTTACTTGGATTGGTGCTCCACTATTCTGAGGATTTTTCTCTCCTTCAACTTCACAGATGTTCTTGCTGTTTAATGCTTGTTCTACATCCTTCTTTACACATACTTGTGCAGCAACTTTTGTTGTGTATCTGTAACAAACATTTGCCCAAACAGTTTGTGGTAAGTCTCCTTGAATTAATGGTAAATATTTTAATTCTCCGAATTCAATTGTTGATACTCCGCCTGTAAGTACTTGTCCAGCATTCATTCTAGCGCCTCTAATCTCAGTACCGAAGTTATCTTGTTGATTGAATTTCTTCTTGAAATCAGGAAGGTTAGAGCTATAAGTCTGTGCATCTAATCCCCATATCTGAACATAACCCTCGCTTGCAGCAACGTTGCTCTCTCCTAAGTTCTCTAGTTTAACAACAATGCTAAATCCGCCTGTGCCGCCATCTGTTGTTTTATCTGGAGGACTTCCTGGTAGGAATGATGCTTTCAAACCTTCTGTTCCGCCAATAAATGTGCTTCCTGTTGTTGTTTGTGCGCCACAACCACTTAAGAAAAGCGTCATAGCCAAAATCATTACTAATACTATTCCTTTGTTCATATTATCACCTTGTGTTTATTATATTTTTGTTAATTATAACTTATATTCTTTTAACATATACATCTCTGAATATTGTCTTTGAATATCCGTACCATAATTCTATTTCCATAGGTGCTTCGTAAGCACTACTAGCCATTCCCTCAGGGAATTCTACTGAACAAGTTATTTGTCCACTACCTGATTCATCTAGTCTAATCACTTGATCAGGTATGCAACTCATTGTAATATCGTAATTAGATAAATACACGTAACCAACATATACGATGTTTTTATCTGTTGTCTTTACAGTCTCTCCTGATGATGGATCACACTTGTATAAGCTGAAATAATCGTACAATTCATCGTATGTTGTCTTCTTTGTATGACGTACATTTATTATGAATGTTGTTCTTCCTCTTCCAGCTCTTTGTTCAATAGTTGTTACTGATACTGGAGCTCCTTGACCACCACCTAAACTTACAGTCTGAGGTCTACAAGCTTTCTTAACATTAGAGTATGGTTCTGGATCTATACAAACCATTGTTGATGCATGTGTAGCATAATCAAAGCAAGATGTAACCATTATTCTTTGTCTGAATTCTTCTAATGATGGTGGAAGGTTTAACATTGTTGCAGGGAATTCCACTACATCCATTCCGCCTGCAGGATTATTAGGATTTCTACCTTCTAATGCAAAGTTCTTTAACCAGCCGTTCCAACCAAACGTGGACATCATTCCTCTTGTTATCGGATTAAGTGCAGCTCCTATTCTACTTTGAATTACTCCAGTACTTATTCCGCCGTATCCTGACATGCCTGCTTGTGTGTTGAAGTTCATAGCTGCGAATATCCCCCCTCTGTTTGTGAATGGTTGACCATTCATTGAAAGTGATGAGAATGATACTGTTTGTCTACCATTAATATTTGATAAACCAAAACTAGCAAGACTATTGCCTAGAGGGCCCATCGCATTTATTGCATAATTAGCTTGACCATTAGCACCTGCGCTGTACCACCCGTTGAACATATTTGTTCCTCTTAGAGCACTCGTGTATCCTGGGAGATTACTAGGATAGTTACCTGTGTATCCTGCAACTGCTACGATATTAGGATCAAATCCGTGAATGAATAATGCACCATAACTATCAGAAGAACCTTTATTGTAAACTTCTACATTTATTGGAATAGTATTTACTTGCATGTTTCCATTATAATTAGCTTCACTATCATAATATATACGTGCTGGAGGTGTATCTTCCAAGAATCTCATTTCAACACTATCGTAGCCAGTGTAATATTTTCTCGGAGCACCACTAGAGCTACAACCAGTGATAAATACAAGCACGGCCAATACCGTTAATATTAAGAATATTTTATTTTTAGACTCACGCACCATTTTATTTGACCTCAGTATCTATAATATATAAAGATTATGCTTTTAATTAATGTTTGCCTATTCTAAATTTATGTTTTAGTACAACAATATTTTCCGGAATTAACATCACATAAATCTGATCTGGAAATGAAATCTTTCGCAGTTGTCAAATCCTCTTCTGTACAATCACACCTAAAATTTGATGGCACAATTTTCTTTTGTGCCGTATCTCCGAAATTACATCTCGCATCATTTTGTCCATATCCTGCACAATAATCACACCAATTGTAACAATTTCCATTGTACGCCACAGGTTTAGACCCTGTACAAGTTAATGAATTACAACAGTACACTCCACTAGCACAATAGTTGCCTCTTATGCAATTACCATTTTTCTCTTTCTCAGTACATTGAGCTGAGTTACAAGCACATGAAAAATCTTTTGTAAAAGTAATTCCTAGAGTTTGGCCTTCAACACACCTATAATTTGTAGGATCTTTGCTACAGAATACACACTTATCAACACACTTTCCCTCGTATTCAATCTGATACGAGTTGCATAATCCTTGAGTAGGTTCTCGTTCTATTAAATCGTTACGCTTGATTTCTATCTCTTGTTTTTCTAATAAAACGTAAGTATAAGCTATCTTTATAGATAAAGGTGTAACGTAGTTCTTTTTCGTTCTAGAGTACGAGTTTGTACCCGCATCTCTTGGAAGTGAACAAGTGATTACTGATTCACTATCAACAACTCTCATAACTCCTGTCTTATCTGGACCACAATCTAATCTTTGACCAGATAACTCTGCGTAAACAGTAACCTTTCCAGAATAATCGCTATAACCTGTTCCAAATAATTCGTTTACGTTTGATACATCACAACTTTGTCTATTCATAACATAACCATTACCAAGATTTTCAACATATATCTTATATTGCGGCCTAACATAATCTTGTTGTAGCATTATTTCTGGCTCAATCCGTGTAACAACAATAGGTCCTCCTTGACCATCTGCTCCATTATACACTTCTGTTTTACATGCTGCAGCATCATCTGCATTGTTTGCTGTCTTGGTATCTATGCAAGTCATTGTTGTGAATTCAGTAGCATAAGGATAACATAGATTATAAGTTATTTCAGTTATCGCGCCTTCTCTTAAATGTGTTAACTCGTTAGCTTTAAAGTAGAATTCTACAGGAGCTTCTGTACCTTGAGGATAGTATAGGCTTTTTCCTTCTAGATATATCCCATTAACTGCCATTTCAGCAGTGTTGTCTTTGCCGGCTAATCTATATGTATCGTAAGTTATTCTTAATGAGCCAGGATTACTTGATGTAACAGTTGTGCCGCCAATGTTTTTTATGAATAATGATGTTCCGAATTCTTCTCCCTCATAAACGGTAGTAGGATTACTCTTGGAAAAAGATAGCACTAAACCGTCAGTTCCGACTTTATATGTTTTTTCAGAAGAAGAGGATGAACCCATAGAAGTACATCCGACAACGTAAAACGTCATGGTTACTATTAGAACGATTAAAATATTATGTATAAATTTGTTTTTTTCCATCTTTAATTCTTCTCAACTACAATTGTTGTAGACCCTTCTACAGCATACTCGTATTTTGCTCTAGCAGCAAATGTTTTTACAGTTTTTAAGTTTGTGCCTAGCAATGCATCTGAATCCTTGAATTGCATTCTACATCTTACTGCATCAAATACGTCTTGAGCATTTGTGGTATTCATAGAGAACGTGTATATGTTTCTACGAAGTTCTTGATCCGGCTCAGCGATTGTTATAGGATCTCTACTACAATCAACAAGAACGATTTCTTCTGGAACGTTAAGTGAATACATTAATCCTCTAACTACTTTACCTTGAGGCCATTTATTCTGTAAACTAACTCCGAAAGGATAGCTACTTAACTGCGCACTATCAGTATTTATACGTAAAGGCTGTGTGAGAGAAGGCAAGCCTAATTCAACAGGGCCTCCAGTATATGTTGCAACACTGACAGAATTGATGTTTAATGAATCGTATTGATCTGGTTTTAATTTGCTATTTACGAAAGTGTATTCAATATCTGAACTACTTTCGAACTCAAAGTTTGCTCTAACTTTCACAGTATATGTTCCTTCAGGCAATATACCTAGATTACAACTAACGATATTATCATAATTTCCAGAAATATCATATAACATTGTAGGATTGACTGTTCCTTGACGTACTCCTTCTATGTAACATATAGTGTTTACAGATGGAACTGCTTCTTTAACGTTAAGGGCTTTAATTTTCGCTTCGACGTACACTTCTGTATTAGTATTATACTTAGATTCTATAGGTTTTACTTCATCTACATATATTCCGGCCCGACTTTCTTCTTCACCTTCATACGGTTGACCTGTTGCTTGAGCCATTGCTTTTTTGAATGAAGTCATAACACTTTTTTCAACACTTGCTAATGATTTTCCTATTCCTTTAGTCACAAATTTAATACTTTCCCAAGGTTTGACTAATGCTTTACTTGGTTGTGTTGATACACTACCGTATGTTGCCATTATAACTAAAAATGCTATTACAATCCATACTAAAACATATCTTGCAGTCCATTTTCTTAGTCCTTCATTTTCTTTAAAAGCCATTCCTGCCATTATAGGAACTACGGGAATGAGTAATAATAATCCAGATAATGCTAAAACGAATGTTACTGCTTGTGTAGCTCTAGCTACACCAGGAATTGCTAAAATCATTGGCAAAGCAAGAGCAACAATAATTCCCATATACACAGCTTTCTTTTGACTACCATCTCCATCATACATCCAAGCAAGGTATATTCCTAGAAAACCGTAGGCTATTATTATTGTGGTCAATGATATTCCTGTTCTTGCAAACCCGAAAACAAAGCCATCTATAAGATGAATTAGTATTGCAAATAGAAATATTGCTGATTGTTGGCCTACTTTAGCATCTACACTTACGTACTTTTTATCTTTAGAATTGTTTCCGCCAGAGCCTCCTCCGGATCCGCCACCGTTTACATTAACAATTACATCTCCGTTTTCTTTAGAAACAGTTGTGTGAAATGAGCCACCACCAGAACCTGTGTTTGGTGTTTTAGATTTAGAATCCATTGCATCTTTAGCTGCTAATGCCATTCCTACTTCCGGAAATGCAACACTTGCTGCAGTCTTTGCCATATCCGTTTTACTGTTGCCTTTTGGAGGTGTACTAGCCATTTTGTAACCATATAGATTCTAAATTATTGAGAAAATTATTTTTACTCACCAATTTTTATATTATATATTACAACTCTCAATCTTTATTGAGGTTGTCTTAATTGTACTTTAATTTCAGCAATGTCTACGTCATCATCTACTGGAATTATTGCAATACTATTTGTTCCTACACGCATATAGTCGTTTATGATTTTAGTGTACTCTATTCCTGTAGTATCTATTCTAAATGTGTGGCCATTGACATTGAAATCTACACGTTTGCGTTTCGAATTATCAATAAATCTTACTGTAAGTTTGACTTCGTTATTTTCAGATAACACGTAATCTCCATCTTGGAATGTTAAGCGCGCTTCCTCGCATGACTGTGGACTAGAACCATCTTCATTGATGTATCCTGATGGACATAAGTCACATTCTCCAGGACTTATACTGGGCTTACACTTGTCGCTGATTCCTGTAATTGGTGTTTCCATGCACCAATAATTATCCGGATTTTGTGCAAAGCAACAGTCTTTATCGTAATATCTGTTTGGTTGAGGACAACCTACAGCGCATGTATCGTCGTTATTATCTCCACAAGTATCTTCGCAATTTTGAGGACTGTCTTCATAACTGTCATAGTATCCTGTCTTACACGTAATACAATCATCAGCAGAAACATAGAATCTACATCTATCATTTAAGTCTAATGTTGGTAATGCGCACCAGAATCCGTTTCTCTTAAAGCAGCAATCTGCATCTTGAGTTTCGTCGCAACCTGATGGACAAGTATTATCATAATCTCCGCATCTAGCAGTTTCACTCTTAACATAAAAGTATTCTTCTTTCAAATCAAAATAATATGTCTTGTAAGCTGGTTTACTCATAGTTGTCTTCAAGTACATGTTGTCTAAAAGATAAGATCCTTTAGTACTGTAGAATTTTAGCTCATTACTTCCAACAAGTATATCTTCTACGTTTAGTACTGCAAATGTTTTGCTACCACAATCAGCTACACTGTTATATAATGGTCTTCCGTTAAGTTCGACTCTTAGACTTCCAACATCTTTTAATGTACATCCAGGGTAAAAGAATAATGTTATGCTTTCAAGATTTTCTTTTTCTACTTTACTTATTACGAAATTTTGTACTGCTAAAGCATTAGTATAATCAGTAACATCTCCAGTAATTTGTAATGTTTCTATAGTATACTTGTTTGCACTCCAGAATCTTAATCCAGGTGAAGGTACACTAATAATAATCGTATTAGAATCTAATAAATAATCTCTGTCCAAAGTTATTGGTTTAGGATTGGCTGATGTTATCTCGCCAACAAATATATCTCTACCGTTAAGAGTTATAGTTATTGGTCCGTTGTGGTCTCTAACGTTGAATGATAATAACACATTCTTTGTCGCGGCTCTATCAATATTTAATTCAATAGTATATTTTGAACGTTCAGTATCAAATAAAGCATTTCTTACCGCAAGACTAGGTATACTTTTTAGAACTTGTCCGGACGTAGGCGAATAAATTCTTATTGTAGGTAGATCGTATGTCTTTTCGTTAGTATTTATGTAAGTTATTTTGCCAACGTTTTGATCTAATAATATCTTGGTATTTGCAGAATCGCTTGTATCGTTGCCAAGTATTGAATTTTTATCTCCTAATAATTCCGTTCTTATGTCCGGAGGTAAGAATAATATGTATAATACTATAGCGACTGTAAGAACTGCTATGAATGCTGCCGCATTACTCGCATATTGTCCCCTTTTATGAGCCATGATGTTCACCCTAAACCAAGCACCTGCGTGAGCAAGTAGCATCTTTACAATATATTTTAATATATTTATAATCTATACTCGAAACTTATCAATAATCTTGACACGCATGTTTATAAATCTTACTATTGTTTATAGACAATTGTTTGACTGTTATCTTGTCTTGTTTAACGCTTTTAGGGTTTTTGTTGATAACTTGCTTAGGTTTTATTTCAGAATACTTAGCAAAATATATATTGGTGTTGTTCGCACTATGCTCAAATGTCATTAAAACGCTTGTTTGAACGTACAGAATTCATACTTTTGATTGCTATAGTTTTACCGTTGCTCGTGGCTGTAAACGTTACTTTTATGAAATTCTGGCTAGAATTCATATTGGGAATTGTAATGTTTTTATCTATTCGACCTTTTTTTAGAAAAAAACAAGAGTTGAAACAGGATTGGAAAAAGGTATTAATTTCTATTATGTTAAACTATGTTGTGTTATCGTTTGCGTACTTGCTATTAGCCTCGTTTTTCTTTCCGATTACCTCTGACTTTTTCATAGGATATATACTTTTAGCAATGGTGCCGCCTGCAGTATCTATAGTTCCTTTATGTTATTTAACTAAATGCGATATAAAAGTAGCTGATAAGGCGATATTTTTAGGATATCTTCTAGCATTAATTATTATCCCTGTCTCGTCTTATCTTGTGTTCGGAAAAAATTTTGATTTTCTACGATTAGTCAAATCGCTATTTATAATAATTGTAATACCTGCTATTTTAGCTTATTTTTCTAGGCGAGCAGAAAGTAAACTATTTGATTATACTAAAATAATCACCGGATTATTAATAGGGCTAATCATATTTATTACTGTTTCTTTGAATCGATCAATACTACTCGACATAGCAAATCCTGCTATTATTAAGATATTAATTATTAACGTGATTGTAATATTCTCGTTAGGATTGATAGTGTACTATATTAGTAAACGTTTAGTTCCGAAAGGCGACGCTATAGATTTCACTTTGTATGCTACACAGAAAAATGAAGCTACAGGCATAGCTATGGCTTTGGTTTTATTTAATAGTACTGTCGCAATACCTCTGGTTTTTTCTATAATTATACAGTTCTTATTCTTTATCGTATTGGAAAGATGGATCCTATCTGAATAATAATTGGTTCTGATTTGATTGTACTTTAATAAAAGAATAACTTTAAATGTCGATAGAATTTACTCTCAATATGAAGATAATACATCAAGATTTGAAGCACGGAGAAGTAAAGATAAAGGTAGATAATGCTCAAGATGTATGGTGTTTATCCACGATAATAGAGCCAGGAGACTTTGTTAGCGGGATGACTGAAAGAAAGATAAAACTTGGCGGGTCAGAAGATAAGTCTAAGATAAGCAAGAGGATAGTTCATCTTAAGATTGCTGTAGAAAAGATTGATCACGATCATACATTAAGAGTTTCTGGAAAGATAGTTGATGCGCCAGATGATATTCCTAAAGGAGATTATCATACGTTTGACTTGAGTGATGGAGCAGTTGTAACTATAGAAAAAGAATATTGGACAAAGTATGTGCTAAAAAAACTAGATGAAGCAGTAAACAGTAAGATAGAAAATATTTTGATAGTGGCGTTTGATAGAGAAGAAGCAATATTTGCTCTATTGAAAAGTCAAGGGTATGAAGTTTTACCTTCGATGAAGGGAGATGTTTCTAAGAAAGATATGGAAGAAAAGAAGACTAATTTCTATAATGAGATATACAAACAAATACTAGATTATAATCAGAAATACGGTTTTGATAGTATTGTCGTTGCAAGTCCTGCATTTTGGAAAGAATATTTGTTGAAAGAGATAAAAGATGATGCTCTACGTAAAAAAATAGTTCTAGCAACTTGCTCGAGTATAGATGACGGAACTATAAATGAGATATTAAGAAGACCAGAACTTAAAACAGTATTAGATAAGGATAAGTCAACAAGAGAGTTAAAATTAATAGAAGAATTATTAGGTCAAATAAGCAAAGATAACGCAGTATATGGTGTGCGCGAAGTTAATGAGAAAATAATGTCGGGAAATGTTTCTACTCTGATAATATCAGAGAATTTAATATTACGTATGAGACGAGAAAACAAATATGCTGTGTTAGAAGAAACAATGATTGCAGCAGAATCATTAAGTGCCGAAATCAGAATAATAAGTGGTGAGGAAGCAATGAAGAAATTAGACGGCTTAACAGGAGTAGCGGCCTTGCTTCGATACAAGGAGAATTATTCTTAAAATGACGTCACACGAATTAAAAGGATTATCGCATAAAGAGTTACCTTATGAAAAAGAATTAATAGAAGACATTAAGGATAAGAAAGAGTTACGTACATTAGATGAAGATTTTGTGAAAAATAAGTTAGTTGATTTCTTTAAGGACAGACATTATGAACAAGCCAAAGAAAAGTTTCTTAAAAAATTAGAATTATCAAAAACATATAAACAGTTTACGAAAAGTAAAGAATATAAGTTCTTAATAAAAGAATTGAGAGCAGAATTGAGAAGAGTATATGGTGTGTTTATTCTAGAAGGATATGAAAAAAGAAAAAAATTATTAGAACAATTAAAAGATGCAGAAACAGTCGAGGATAAAAGAGTTATACATGATAAATTATTCCTGATACATAAATCAACAAAAGAAAGAATGGATCACTACGAGGAATTATATCAAACAATATTCGACACTATAGCCGATTTTGAAAAAAATAGAAAAGTTTTACTCGAGAAGAAATATGTATTTATGGATTTGGCTTGTGGTATGAATCCTATAAGCAGTTTCTTGTTTGAAGATAAAATAAAAAAGTATTATGCGTCCGATATTTCGACTGAAGATTGCGAATTCTTAAAAGACTATTTTGATACAACTAAAATAGATGCAATAATATTCCCTGCAGATTTAGTTGAGAAAAAAATATTCTATAAGCTAGAAAAGATTCCTGTAGATATTTGTTTCATATTCAAAACATTGGATGGTTTAGAGAGAATACAACGAAATGTTAGCGAAGATTTATTGAAAAGCATAAATACAAAATATTTCGCAGTCACATTCCCAACATTGTCTATAGGTGGAGTGAGAGAAATAAAAGAACATCGTAGACAGTGGTTTGAGAGACTTCTAGATAAATTAGAATGGAAATATGAGAAATTTACATTGAATAGTGAATTGTTGTATGTTATACAGAAGAGATGAAATTATATAAACCGTAAATTTTTTATAGTATCTTGTTTCTGAAGTAATATGGACAAAACAAATATAACAAATACGTTAGGTGGAAATTATCATTCTTTGTCGGCCAATAATATGCCTGAAGTACCTTCTTCTATTCAATATGAAAAAGGTCGAGAAAATGCAGCGATGTTGAATCCTTATGTTGCAATAATAGAATCTAGTTGTAGAGTTATGTGTCCTGAGAACATTGTATTTAACAACACTAAAATAGTTCCCACGAGAAGCAAATTGCCTAACTTAGAATAATTTTAAAATAAAAGAAATAAGAAAATAAGTTTAGTTTAACTTAACAACGTTCTTTGCTGGCTTCATGTCTTTCCATGCTAGCTCGAATAATTCTTCAAGAGCATTTGCAAAGAAAGGTGTATTGACCCAAATTCCTACATCGTATGTTGGATGAACTTCTTTGTCGTCAGTTACCATAAATAAGATTTCTTTTCTATCAACAAGAATGAATCTAGCCTTACTATCTGTATGTCTTAGTTCTGCTACATTTCCTAAATCCTTTATTGCTGGTACAGAATCTTTGTTTAATGGTGCTGCTATTCTTACCTTAACGCCACGTTTCTTTAATACTTCAAATACAGGTTTTAAGCCTTCTATTTTTCTTAATAATCCTTCAGTAGTTGTCATTATTGTGACGCACTCTTCAGCATTCTTAATTGTTAATTCCATATGATTGTATAAGTTGTGTCTACCTTTTACACTACCGCTTAAATCAGATGGCTCAATAATTTCTACGCCTTGAGTGTGTAAGTTGTTTAATTCCTCGACGACATCTGTGCTCTTTAAATCTTCAAGTCTCTTGATTCTTTCGTCAGATTCTATTCTAACATTCTTTTTTACACGCTCAACAATTTCCTTTGGAGGAACTGCGATGTATTTGATTGGCTTACCAATCTTCATTACTACGAATCCTTTTTTCTCTAAAGACTCTAAGATGTCGTAACTTCTGCTTCTTGGAACGTTTGCTATGTCGGATAATTCTCCTGCAGTAGAAACTCCTCTGCTAAGCAGTGCAGTCCAAATTTTAACTTCGTATAGATTTAGACCAAAATATCTTCTTAATTTTCCTAAAAACTCATCCTTGACGATCATTTTAACCCCCCGACAATTACTTAGTCGGTACTTCACCCCTCTTTTTTTACAAGACCGCTTTTTTAATTATTATAAAATGAAATATGAATACTACTTTAAATATGTTACGGTTTTTTACTTTTAAAGAATGGTTATTATTTTGTTGTCGGCGCGCAGGGGTAAAAACTTTATTTTATTTGAGTTTTATCACGATGATTTGTAAAAACACTTATTTGTGCTTATATTTGTCGTATTCTTTTTTTAGGTTTTCAAGTGTTAATAACTTTATTCCTTGAGAGAGACTAATGTCGTTAAATCAGTAACTGAGATTTGATTTTTTTGTCGATTGATTCTTATTTTGTTATTTAATTTGCATACGTATTTGTGCTTGAAGAGTTTTTGTCCTCTCAGAATGGTTGTTTTTTGGTCAAAGATGTTTATAAACTCAATAGATAGGTTTATATATTGGTTATGTGTAAGTATAGAAATTTTGGGGGTTATAAGATTGGACTTGAAAAAGCTTGTAGATGGGTTACACCCTCTAGAACGTAAACTTTTACCTTTAGTACCTAAATTCGGTTCTGTTCCAGCTTTGGAGCACAATTCTGGGTTGAAAGAGATAGAAGTAAGCAGGGCTCTCCAATGGTTAAAAACCAAGAATTTAATAGAACTTAAAGAAGATTCTAAACAATTAATATTCCTTGATAAGAATGGTAAGTTATATCAAAAGCAAGGTCTTCCAGAACGTATTTTCTTAACATCTTTAAATCGTGAAATGACTATGAAGGACATAGAAAAAAGTTCTAAGTTGTCAAAGGAAGAAGTATCTGTTTCATTAGGATTGCTAAAAAGAAAAGGAGCAATAAACATTACGAAGAAAGGAAATGATGTGTTAGTGTCTTTAACTGATGTTGGTAGAAATATTTTAAAGAAGGAAATGATTGAAGAAACATTCTTGAAAAAAACATTCCCTCTTGATCCAAAATCATTATCATCGGAAGAAGTATATGCGTTTAATGAATTAAATAGGCGTAGAGAAATATTAAAAGTTGAAGTAGAAAAAGTAAAAACTGCGACGATTTCTCCTCTAGGTCAAGAATTATTACAAAACTTCGATTCATTAAACAAGGATGTAATTGATGTATTAACACAAGATATAATTAGAAGCAAATCTTGGACGAACAAAGAATTCCGATCCTATGATATCAAATCTCAAGTTCCAAAAATAATTTACGGAAAGAAACATTTCGAGAATGAATCTATTGATTATGTAAAATCTGTGTGGTTGAACATGGGCTTCAAAGAAATGTCTGGAACAATGGTACAGACAGCATTCTGGGATTTAGACTCACTATTTGTTCCACAAGACCATCCAGCAAGAGAAATGCAGGACACATTCTACTTAAAGAAACCTTCAAGAGGAAAGATTCCTGAAGACTTGAAAAAGAAAATAAAAGCAATACATGAAACTGGTGGAGATACTGGCTCGAAAGGTTGGGGCGGAGTTTGGGACGAGGATAAAGCAAAACAATTAATGCTAAGAACTCACACAACAGTATTATCTGCACAAACAATTTCAAAATTAAAGAAAGAAGATTTACCACTAAAATTCTTCAACATAGGAAAAGTATTCAGAAATGAAGCAACAGATTGGAAACACTTATTCGAGTTCTATCAAACAGAAGGAATAGTTGTTGATCCAAATGCAACATTCGAAGATTTAGTAGGATATCTTAAAGTATTCTTCAAAGCAATGGGTTACGATAAAATAAAATTAAGACCAGGGCACTTCCCTTATACAGAACCAAGTATAGAAGTTGAAGTATTCAATAAAGAAAGAAATCAATGGGTCGAGTTAGGGGGAGCAGGAATATTCCGACCAGAAGTTACAAAAGCATTATTAGGATTCGAATGTCCAGTATTAGCTTGGGGATTAGGATTCGGAAGAATAACAGTTCAATATTATAATATTCAAGACTTAAGAGACTTCAATAGAAACGATATGAAACAGTTACGGTCTATGAAGAAATGGCTTTTGCAGCCACAGTAAATTCGATAGTAGATTATTCAAATAATTTTCAAGGCAAAAAGATGGTGATGGGAGTCAAGAATGGATGATAAAAAAGTGTTCGAGCTTAAACGCTTAGAACTCGCATACAATAGACAATTAATATACATGTGCGGAGTAATATCCGTCGCATTAATAGGATTGATATTGTATATAATAAATGTATATCGATATAACTTTCAATTGTTCCTCGTCGCAGTAATGTTAATTTGTGTCGGGGTAATAAGCATATTAAATATTGATTCAAGTATGAAAGAAATAAGTGGAAAGATAAAAAACCTTTAGAGAAAATCGGTGAATTGAATGCCAACAATAAAATATAACAAGAAAACAATCCTGGAATTGTTAGGAAGAAAAGTTAGTGATGAACAATTAGCTAATAGAATATCCTTCTTAGGAACAGGATTTGAAGGCATCAATGCAGAAGAGATTGAAGTAGAAATATTCCCGAACAGACCAGATTTATTATCAGAGCAAGGAATGGCAAGAGCACTCCTAGCATTTATGGACATAAAAACAGGATTCAAGAAATATGATGTTAAAAAAAGCGGAGCAAAGTTAATTGTTGATAAATCTGTAAAAGGCGTGCGTCCGTACACTGCTTGCGCAATCGTTAAAGGACTAAAATTAAGTGATGAAAGAATAAAAGAAATAATACAAATACAAGAAAAATTGCACGTAACATATTGTAGAAATAGAAAGAAAGCAGCAATAGGAGTATATCCTCTTGAGCACATAAGACCTCCAATATATTACAAAGCATTACATCCAGAAGAAATAAAATTCAAGCCATTAGACTTGAACAAAGATTTAACTGGCTCACAAATACTTGCAATTCATCCAACAGGAAGAGAATATGGTTATCTGTTAGAAGGAAAAGATAAGTATCCCGTATTTATTGATTCTAAACAAAATATCTTGAGTATGCCTCCAATAATAAACAGTAATAATGTAGGAAAGATCACAATTACGACAAGAGATGTGTTTGTAGAGTGTTCAGGATTCGAATTTGACTACTTGCATACTTGTCTTAATATGGTTGTTACAGCATTAGCAGACATGGGCGGACAGATTTATAGTTTAGATGTTCAATATCCTGAAAAGAAATACGTAACTCCTGATTTAAGTGGAAGAGAAATAAAATTAGATGTAGAATATGTTAATAAAATCCTAGGAACAGACTTAAAAGAAGCAGACGTTAAGAAATACTTGGCTAGAATGGGTCACGATTACAAGAATAGGAAAGCAACAGTACCAAATTATCGTGCAGATATGTTACATCCAATAGATTTGGTTGAAGATATAGCAATAGCATACGGTTATGAAAACTTTAAAGGAACATTATCGGAATTCTCAGCAACAGCACAAGAAAAACCTTTAGAGGTATTCAAAAATAATCTAAGAGCAGTATTAACTGGTTTAGGTTTAATTGAAGTTAAGAATTATCACTTAACAAATAAGGATGCACAATCAAAATTAATGAACTATCACATAGATGTTGTTGAATTAGAGAATAGTGTAACTCAAGATTATAATGTTTTAAGAGCATGGATTGTTCCTAGTTTGATTGAGACTCTAAAGTTGAATAAACATTACGATTATCCTCAAAACATTTATGAGATTGGAACAATATTCAAACTGGATGAGAGTTATGACACGAGTGTTCAAGAGAGTGAGAGATTAGGAATAGCATTATGTGGTCACGATGCAAATTTCACAAAAATAAAACAAATATTAGATGTCTTAGCAGAAGCATTAAACATAAAATACGAAGTAACAGACACAGAACATGGTTCTTTCATCAAAGGCAGAGCGGGACGTGTTTTAGTTAACGGTTCTAAGATTGCATATGTTGGAGAGGTTCATCCTCAAGTATTGTCTAATTGGTCATTAGAAATGCCTGTAGCCGCATTAGAGATTAATGTTACAGAATTATTTAGAACAATGCACAATCCTGCAGAGAAATCTACAGAAGATAAAGAAGAGAAACTAGAGAAAAAGCACGTTGAGGTTCATGAGAAGAAACCTGAAGTAAAGCATGAATCAAAACACGAAGTGCATAAGAAACATCATTCTAAACCTAAAAAGTCAGCGAAAAAGATGAAAGCTTCTAAATCAAAAAAGAAATCTAAGAGATAAATTCTTTATTTAATTATTTTACACTTTCATGATCTATATAGAAACTATAAACTCCTTCTACGAATAAGAATGATGCAATTATTGCAGGCAATGATACTATTAATGCTTCCGGATATGTGACAAATGCTGATGTTAAGTATATTGCTGCAGGCCACATCATCACAGCACATAGTATCCAAGACATTTTTATGAATTCTTTATTTATGTGTGCACTTAAT
>JANNSE010000090.1:0-5159 GCA_031402215.1 Candidatus Woesearchaeota archaeon
GGGGTTCAAGTTAATTCCTCAAATAAAACTGTTGTAGTAGGATTCCCAAAACTTAACGAAATTCAATGTTTGCGCAATGGTACTACATGGGTTAATTGTTCAGTTCTTAGATTCGGAGAAAATTTCTCAGGTGTAAGAGCAAATTGTACAAATGTTAGTGTAAAAGTGGTTAATGCTACATTTAATTTGAGTAATACACCAGATTCCAAAACATTCTTTAATGCGACAACCACGACCAATATTACTGATTGGTGGTATTATTATTATAATATGACTATTATCGATTCTGGAGAGTTTGTTATGCAAGCTATTTGTACTGCTAACAATACTGTTACCGATAAAGGCAACATAACATGGACTATACCTTGGGGTAGATTAGTAGGAAATCTGGTTGATCCATTCAATAATGTTACTGTAGAAGCTAATCAGTTTTTTACATTCACAGCAAACGTCTCTTGCTTAGGCGGAGAATGTGGTAATGTTACTGCATTATTAGATCCAGGATTCGCTCTAGGAAGTCCGACTAACGGCACAGCAGATACTGGAAGATGGATTAATGGAGGTGGAGATTCAAGTTCAGGATCTTATGTAAATACGCAGACTAATGACACGACATATTATATAGTAGGTAAAACGGGGTGGGGTGATACTGACTCTCAGATTGAATTAGGCTTTAACTTAACATCACTAGGTGTTGATGCGCAAATGAATATTACATCAATCAATCTTTCAATGTCATATTGTCACAATTCTAAAACTCTAGCGAATTTTGTAGCACAAGGATGTAATGGTGCTAATCCGATTACGCGTGGATGGTCAGGTAATCAAAATGTATACTTATATAATACTAATACTAGTACATGGGATGTGATTGGCATATTAAATGTTACAGATGGTGGGAATCTAGTATATAACTTATACTCTATTAATGGTTCATTAACTAAATATGTTAATTCTACTAATTTTATTACTGCACGTTTTGATATGAAGACAGGAAATCCAAACGATAATAATCCAGCATGGCTAGGAGTAAACTGGGTTATGCTAACTTTAACATATGGCTACATTAAAGGTGGTGCTCCTGTGAAAACAACAATAGGTGCACTTCCATTTTACACAATCAACTCAAATCCATTTACTGTGGCAAATTATTCATGTCTAAGTAATATGAGTTCATTAAATGCTGGATGTCAATTTACTTGGAATGTGAATGCTACAGGAGTAATAAATCTCACAGGTGAATTCTGGGTGATATATAATTCATCACAGTATTCTAGTTATATTAATCCGAATTCCAGCTCTCACATATGGATAACTATAGGGAATGCTAGTGCTGTTCCTCCTATAGTAGCACTAAATACTCCAGCAAATAATATTTATACGAGTAATTCTAGTATAAAATTTAATTGCTCTGCAACAGATAATCGCAACGTTACCAGTCTTGCGTTATATGGAAATTTCGATGGCACATTTGCAGAAAATGAAAGTGTAAGCATTGGTCTAAAAAATGGTAGTATTTCACTTAATAGGACTTTATCTGACGGAATATATACATGGAATTGTTTAGCAACAGACAGCGACTCTAATACGGCTTTTGCTATCAATAATAGAACATTAACAGTAGATACTACTTCACCATATATAAGTTTATCTACACCAATAGACAATGATAGCATTGCATCAAGAACTATAACATTTAACTTTACAGTCACAGATAATTTAGATAGTTCGACGTTCTGTAATCTAACTCTAGATAATATCACTAGAGGTTCAGAATTTACAGCCGGTAACGGTTCGCTGATTTCTAAAACCGTTATTAACTTAACTCAAGGAGATCATTATTGGAATGTAACTTGTAGAGATCATGCAAATAATTATAATACAAGCGAAACGAGAAAGGTCACTGTATTAAGTACTCCGCCAACACTAGCATTGCAAACCATAGATAATTATTTCACAAATTTATCAACAGTTGAGTTGTATTATTTTGTAGATGATGGGGGATACATTACTCAAGCAGATTTATACTTGAACGGTGTAGTAAACCAAACAGATTATGCTGTGGTTACATCAGCAACTAACTTATTTACGCTCACAGGATTAACACAAGGAATATATGCCTGGACTGTTAATGTTACAAACAACGGCGGATTAACAAGTCAAGCTATTCCTAGAACGTTCTATGTAGAATTTACTGCGCCCACATTAGATGTGACATTCCCTCCTGATAATTATACAAACACTGTGAGTACAATTACGTTCAACTTTACAACAACAGATTTAATGGATTCGACAATGACTTGTAAAATTAGAATAAATGGCGTGGATGTGGTTACAGGAATAAGTGCTAGTAATAATACTCCAAAATTACAGACTGTAAATAATCTAGTGAACGGGCCAAATTATTGGAATATTACTTGTCAAAACGATGCAGGAAATAGTAATATTAGTGTGACTAGATTAATGAATGTGAGTGCTCCTCCAACAGTCACATTGAACAATCCAGCAAATAACACTTTCCAAAAATCCGAGAATATAACTTTGTATTATACTCCAACATCTGGTACGACTTTATCTAATTGTACATTAATGCTTAATGGAATAATAAATCAAACAAACACTACACCTAGTAATGCTGTACAAAATAATTTCAAATTAGTAAATATGTCTGACGGAATGTATAATTGGAGTGTTAATTGTTCAGATATTGCTAACGTAACGGGCGTTAGTACTATAAGAACATTCGGTATTGATAGAGGTGCACCCAATATAACATTAACTATACCTGTTGCTGACTCTACAGTATATGGTAATACTGCGGTGTTTAATTGGACTGCATATGATGCTGTAGATTCTTCTCTCACATGTAGTCTTATAATCGATAATAAAATAAATAAGAGTGGCGTGGTGTCGCCTAATGGTCAATGGGTTAATGTGACTATAGCTATAACTGAAGGCAATCATACTTGGAGTGTTAATTGTACGGATCATGCTCTTAATTTCAACAATAGTGAGACAAGAAATTTCACACAAATCGGTGCACCAACAGTAACTCCAGTATATCCTGTGCAGAATGCTTATTTGAATTATACTAATGATATCAATTTAACGTATATTCCGTCGAGTGGCAATACTTTAGTTAATGCGACGTTATACATTAATGGCGTATATAATCAAACTATTAATAATCCTAATAACGGCGTGCAAAATAGTTTCTTCTTCAACTTTACGAACGGAGTATACAATTGGACTGTAACAATATTTGATAATATGGGTTTGAATGGAACTTCGCCATTAAGAACATTCTCTGTGGATACAATTTCTCCTATTATTGGTATAATCGCTCCAACAAACGGTCAAACTGTGACTGCAAATAATGTGTCGTTTAGATTTAACGTAACGGATAATCTCTTGGCTGCAACAACATGTAATGTGACTGTAAATGGTACGTTAGAATGGTCCAATATATCTGTGAGCAATGGAACTACCATTACTCGAACAAAAATATTCCCTGATGGAAATTACAATTGGAGTGTAGTATGTGCTGATAATGCGCGTAACATGAATATTTCTAATACAATTAACTTTACTGTATTTGCTCCGCCAAATGTGACTCTAAATTCTCCAGGAATAAATTATCGTACAACTTCACCAGATATAGTATTTAGATATACTCCACAGGATGATGTAGGGCTAGATACATGTATACTTTTAATTAACGGAGTATTTAATCAAAGTTCATCTTCTATAACCAAAAATGTTCCAAATTATTTTAACATAAATGGCATGGCTTCAGGAGATTATAATTGGACAGTAAGGTGTAATGATACAGATTCAAATATATACGCTCCTCTAGCAACAAATTTCACGATAGATACAACTCCCCCTACAATAACAATGACATATCCAGGCAATGGTGGTATTGTAAACATTGATAATATTCCATTCAATTGGACTGCAACAGATTATCCTGTGAATATTGCATGTAGATTATATGTTGATGATGTGTATAATAGAACTGTAACACAGATGAGTGGAACATATTTCATGCCAACAGTCGGACCATTTACTCCAGGACTTCATAATTGGAGCTTGAATTGTAGCGATGACTTGAATAATTCAATATGGAGTGCGACATGGAATTTCACTGTAAATAATGCTGATTTATACATTGATACGAGTAGGATAAATTTCAATAACACTAATCCTAATGAGAATCAAACAATAAATATTACTGTTAATGTATCTAATATAGGAGGTGTAATTGCAACTAATGCTTTAGTGGAATTCTATGACGGAAATCCGTTATCAGGCGGAATATGGATAGGAAATATGACTCGTAATGTATCTGCAAATAATTCCGCAATATTCTCTGTAGCATGGAATATTACAACAGGTTATCATACCATATATGTGTTATCTGATCCGTATAATGTGATATCTGAATTAAACGAATTAAATAATGATGCGACAAAAACAATTTCGTTATTACAAGCCTTCATAACAAGTCCTCTTAATGCTAGTAACTTTACGAATCCAAATATTAGTGTAACATTTAATTTAACCGACTATACCGGAGGTCTAATAAATTATTCAGTATTTGTTGATAATATTTATAATGGACAAAATGGAACGATAACAGATAGTGTTCTAGAGACAATAAATGTTACAGTAACACAAGGAACTCACACTATTAAAATAGAAGCGTTAGATGCTCTGGGTCGTAGAAAGAATTCTACTGCAGTAACTGTGAGAGTAGATTATACTGCGCCAGTTCCAACAATAAATACTGCAAATAATTCTTGGTACAATTACACCACTCCAAATATTAGTATTACTGCAACAGATAATTTTGATACGAACATAAATTACACAATTTATGCTAACAGCGCATTTAACACATTAGGAAACATATCTAGCGGTGCAACTCTAACAATAGGTTTAGATACTCTCGTTGAAGGATACTATCAATTAATTATGGAAGCGTATGATGACTTCGGCAATATTGCAAACAGCACTCCAAAATATATTTATGTAGATTTGACAGCACCAAACATTAGTCTCAATAGTCCTGGTAATGGAGCGACATATACTACAAGAACTGTTGTGCTAAATTATACTCCTTATGATAATATTACATGTAGCCGTACTTGCCATAT
>JANNSE010000091.1:0-9863 GCA_031402215.1 Candidatus Woesearchaeota archaeon
CCATCAAAAGGAGTCACGCGAGTCCAAGTACTGCCATTCCAATAAGCACTATTAACATTACCGATTGTCCCATTATTACCAACAATCATTCCCTTACTACCATCAGAAGCATATTTAACAGCGAGTGCCTCCCTATTACCAGTAGATGTACAAATGTCAGATAATTCTATTTGATTACCGAAAGCAGAACCATTCCAAACCCATGAATTAATATCAGTACCAGAAGAATCAAAGCCCACAAGAATAATTTCATTACTCGTATTCACGGGATCGCTATCTAAAGCTGCCCAAGTATAAACAAGATTACCGCCACCATTAGCACTAGCATCATTAATGTAATACTCTGTTAGTCCAGAGAAATTCTCAGCGTTTTCTGGTAAAATTTTATAAGCTAAGTCTCTAGCAGTGTTAGCACTAACAATAGAATAGACGAGCAATAAATTACCAGAAGCTGTTTCGAAAACCATGTCAAAACTTCTTTGATTTCTAATTCCTACGTTACCTATAGTGCTAGTAAAGACCCAGCTAGAAGGGTTTGTACAATTTTTCATACACACATAACCCTCTAAATTTCCATCATCTCCTTGAGTCACAACCACAATCTTAGAATTAACAGTAGACTGTCTTAATACAATATTTCTTACTCCTGATCCAGAATCGGCTAATTCTACTTCTCCACCCCAAGAGCCATTACCACCATTAGCAGTATTATTCCAATATTGAATTTTTGGAGCACTAATATTTCCTACAACTACGCCAGTATTAGATCTATAAGCTACAAATCCATCTACAGCAGTACAAACTTCTACAGTAATAATACTAACTAATATCAATAATGGTATCCACCATAATCTTTTCAATTACCCACCCTTAACGATCAAATTAAAATTATAGAATATATATTATAAGGTGGTTTTTATATTTTCCTATATATGTAGGATTATTTGTGTATTTAAGGCAGTTATGTTTACAATTAGTTAGTTATAATCAGGTAGTTATGTCTATAGCCACTTATGGCGCTATACCTGTGAATATTATATTTCCTGTACAATTACCAGCAGGATTTGGAGGAACATATAATTGCCAATATGTACTATTTACAATCATTGTTTCATTAATTTGTTTTGCTATAGTTAATCCTGGTATCATTATTCCTCCGGCAGTACTTGTTAAATTCGTCTTTGAACCTAATGGTACTCCAGAAGATGCAGAGAATTTCTCATTTTCCACAGTAATGTTTCCAGAGAGAGTACAATTCATTGCTAATCCGTCTCCTCTTTTTCCACCATAGCCCTCTACAGTAATATTCATACGCATATTACCAAGATTAGTAATATTAGCGGTTCTATCAATTAATGAATAATCTTCTACAGCAACTCCTCCATAATCAATACCATCAGTTATGTTTAGAGCGAAAACAGGATAAAATACTGTTGTTCCATATCCTACGCCAGTAAAATTAGGATTTACAATTGTATAACTATTTGTAACAGTCATATTGCATATCCATGTACCATTATTAGAATAATGCACAACATCAAATGCGCAAACATATGTTCCAGTAAAATTATTTCCAGGAGCGTGACTAGTATTTAGAGTACAAGATGCGTTTGTATAATGAGAATTATTATCATCAGGAGCATTACTTGATGATGTCGCATTATGATATAATGTAGCATTAACACTAGTTATATCATTAAATCCTTCCCAACTTCTAACAGTAGCATTGCAATAAATTAATTTTGTAGTGCCTGCGTTAATAGTAATATTTCTAGCAGAATAGTTTTGTGCTTCATATATAGTTACGTTAAGAACATCGGGCTTTGAGTGAGTGATGTTTACATAAGTCCATATAGTTACGTTTTTATAATTAGTACCAATATTTACGTGTGCGGCAAACACTTTAGGCAAGACAGTAAATGTAATTATTAAGAATAAGAAAGCTAACGCTATAACACCTATGTGTATCTTCGAATGCGTTTTCATTTTTGGTTTGCCTATTACGAACTACAGTAATACGAACTACTGTTTATCGTTCTTTTACTAATACTACAAGCACTTGTGTTATTAAATACTAAATTAATATACAAATGTGTATACTTATATATAAATGTTTTGTTTTAGTATACTTGCTTTTGTGCCTGAAATAGACTAAAACCCTTAAAAAGACGTATGTGTAGTGACCATAACATTTATATAGTAATTAGACCAGATGAATTGAAGTGGGTGATATCGTATAATGAGTAAATGCCTAGTAGGCACTAAACCAGTAAATAGGGTTTTATTAGTCTTCTTTGTAGTTTTAGCCTTAGTTTTATCCTCAAATAACGTTTTAGGAGTAGATAAAGTTATCTCTAACTCTGCAGATTGGCGTGACGTATACTCCGCAATGTTGTATGCAAGTTTAATAGAAAAACAACCAGGACAATTCTTAACAAGCACAAAACACGGTACAATATTATTATATTCTATACCAAAAAATGCAAATGGCACACTAGTAGTTTCGTCAAGATCACAACCATACACAATAAACTATAAAGCAGTAATGGAATCTCAAGGATACATAGATGTTGAAGAACTAGTGACTAATACGGCAAATTTAGATTTAGCAAAAAGATTAGTACAGGAAAAAAATATTAAAAGATTTGTGATAGTAGACGATGCATACGGATATAATGCACTTTCATCAGCATCATATGCAGTAGTAGATAAATCATATGTGTTATTTGCAAACACGCGTAACATTGGAGCAGTAGATTCATTCTTATCTGGAGTAAATCCTGAAAAAATATTGATAGTAGGTCAAGTAGATGAAACAGTAAAAACAAGATTAGCAAGATATAATCCAGAAACAGTAAACGAGGGAGACAGATTTGATAATAACATAGAAATGGTTAAAAGACAGTTAAAGATTAAAGAAACTAAACAAATATTAATGAGCAACGGAGAATTTATTGAAGCAAGCATAGTGGCAGGAGATAATCCAGTAATATTTATTGGTAAAGGAACAGTACCTCCACAAGTTGCAGAATACATTAAAAGTTCAGATATTCAAGTTGCAGTTCTTATTGGTAATGAATTAATTAATTCCGCTACAGCTATTAGAAGACAATTAGGAATAAGTGTTTTCGTAAAATTTGCACAGGGTTCTAGAACGCCAACTGGACCAGTTGCAACTGTTGAAGATTTGGATAAATTCCCGATGCCAACATACGCTGTTAATTTAGGAATTGTACAACCTATAATGTATAATAAGGCAACAAATGCATTATGGGTTACATACAAAAACAATGCAGGCATAGGAGCATACTTTAAAGGAACAATAACTTTAACCGATAGTACTGGACGTAAAATAGTTGGTGATGATACACCAATATTCATAGATAAAAATCAATATAAAACAATATTGTATGATGTTGTCTTAGAAGGAGAGAATATAACCGCAAATGTATATACGTTGTTTGGTGAAGGTAAACGTTCATTAGAAAATGTGTTGGAAGCACAAATGCTTCTAGTTGAATCTGTAGACATATTAGATAATGCAATGATAAACATAACTAATGTGGTTTACGATAAAAAGAATCAACAATTTATCATAACTGTTGAAAATATTGGAACAGTAGATAGTTATGTTAGTATAGAAGCATTAGATCTATATATTAATGGAGAATATATAACAGTATCCTCGCCTCAAGCAATTTTAATTGAACCAGGAAAGGAAGCAAAGATACCTCTAGACGTAATATTAAGTGATGCAGATATAGAAAACAATCCTGTTGTAAAGATTAAAGGATACTATGGTGAAAGAGAAAATAGTTTAATTAAAACAGTATATGGAGAATATGCATTCAAATTCAAGAGCATTGATTATGTAACATATGGATTAATATTGTTAATAATAATATTAGTGCTATTAATACTATTCGGAAGAAAGAAATGCCCACATTGTAAACATAAAAATTCTAGACTAAGAAAGACATGTAAGAAATGTGGTAAATCATTAAAGGTTGTAAAGCATGAACATGTAGCACACTCTGATTCAGCTCATGAACATAACGAAGAAAAGAAAGATTAAACATCGTTCTACTTCTAACTCGAGCAAAGAATTAATTCTAACCTAAGAAGCTATCGATTCCAAATGTCTTTTCGAATTAGAAACGTAATCTATGAATTTTTTCTCTTCATCTTTGTGATCTTCATCAACACTACTAAGAGAAGCATATAATTTATTACATATCTTACTAATTTCAGTAATATCTTGCCTTAATAAAGAATAATTTCTTGTAGTTACATGTTTTCTAGAATCATATATTATTCTATAGGCAGCTAATTTAATATACAAATGATTTAACATCACTTTAACATCGTTTTTGTCTGAAGCTTTTTTGAATTGCACTCCAGTATAATTCTGCATACACTCGTTGTATAATATTCTAGCATTTTCATAATCAAAATTATTAATTCTATTATTAGCCATATCTAATTTACCATTCAATTCAGTAAGAGTGACTGGTGTGACTATGGGTGCTACAGGGACACTGACTGTTTTTCTAATTGACTGAACAGGTTGTTGAACTTGCTGTGAAATATTTTTACTCAAAGGTTTAGATATTATCTTATGATCTTTTAATCTCTGAGTAGCGCGTTTCTTTTCTTTTCTATCTAGAGTCACATAGTATGCAGATAGTCCTAAAATTAAACCCATACCAATAAACACCAACCATTGTATAAAAGATATCTTGCTTAAATCCACACTATCTAAACTAACAAATCCTGTTAGTCTATTAGTGCCAACATCCTCTTCAGCAGTGGTTGTTTGAGTAACTTTGAAATCAGGCTTATATAATACTAAAGTTTTTGTATCTTTAGCTGCTGAAAGTTCTGCGTTACTATTGATCATATAATATATAGTCTGTTTATTAAACGTGGCAACATCCCATCTTAATACCGGATCTTCTTTAACGATTATTGGTTCTTGTTGACCAGCAATCTTGAAATCTATATCTGAAGCTTTACTTTCAAAGCTCTTAGGAATTATTTCTATAATAGAAACATCTTTTAATTCCTGACTACTTGAAACAACTTTTTTCACGAGAGTATACTTGTCATAATCATCCTTGCCCAAGTATTTAATTCTAAATATTAAAATATCTGTGTTAACCACAATATTATCTTGTAATAACTTATTAGTGGAAGAATAATTATTTAGGACGGCTCTAGATAAATTAACTAGCACTACTTCGGCAATAGCCTGATTAACATCCGATTCCTGAGTTACTTGATCATAAGAAGATTGTTCATTAATTATTATGTCCTCTGCAACTAAAGATTTTGCTTTAACCGCGTCCATCCTTAACTTATTCAATTGCACATCTAACTCCGACGCTTTCAAATTTTTATTCTTTAAATTCTTTGTTTGTTCAATTAATCCTTTAATCGTAGTTTGTGCAACTTTCGTATTGTCAGATAACTTCAATGTATTAATTATTTTTAATTTATTCGGATCATTTACTTCGTCCAGTTCTGATTTTACAACAGTAATATCTGTTAAGTACGTTTCAAACTCTATTACGAGTTGATCTACCTTAGGAACTAATGCAGAATCTAGGATCTCTTGAACTACAGGAGAACTATCCGTAGTACTAGATATAGTGCTGGAAGATGTTCTTTTATTAGATGTGGCTTGTAACACACCTGATAATATGCCATCGTTACCTGCAGCATCGACAGCGGCAATTCTGTAATAATACGTTATCCCGTCTATAACTTCTCTATCAACATATTGGATCGCATCAATACTACTATAATAATCCACATACTCAGGATTACCATTTGTAGACCTATAAATGTTATATCTACTAGCTTTCTCTCCATCGTAATACCATTTTAATTTTATGGTTCCGTCAGCCAATTCATCCGTAGTAAAACTACTAGGAGGGATAGGTTTAGTGGTATCTACTAAAAATATTTCTCCACTACTTATTATTGTTCCAACATTATTATTTTGATCTGTTCCTGAGTAATGGAATGTTCCTATAAGATTAGGAGTATCTTCCCCAATTATCATATACCCTCTCCAACTTGTTCCAGATCCAGTAAGTGTTACATATCTAGGCGCCGCGTTTGTATCAAAATTGTAATAAAGTGAAGGTGCACTAATAACGGGCTTACTTGTTGTAAGACTTACTTCATAAGTACCTGCTTTTATAGGCGAAGATTTACTTAAAGAAATGGATGCAGTTGGTTTATTTACAATACTAAAGGAAACAACTTCAGTATTCGTAAACATATTGTTATAATTCTTACATTTAATATAATAAGTGTAAACTCCGTCAGAAAGTCCGCTTAAAGTTACAGAATGTTGAACACCGTTTGTATTTGTAAAAGTTGCAGACATAGAATCATACGATCTATCAACCGCATCATATCTACAATTACAATTAACATCTGTAGAAGCACTGATTGTAACAAAATTATTAATATCTGTAACATAGGACTTAGATAAAATAACAGGATTAACTGTATCTACAGTAAAAGCTACGGAAGAAATAATCGTATCAAAATTGTTAGAACAATTTACATATAAAATATATCTTCCATCTTGGCCCACATCAATAATGCCGTTGAAGTTCTGATTACTGCCAGCCAAAACGCCAATCATGGAGTTATTTAGTCTATATATACATTGATCAGCGTATGTAGATATCAATGCATTTACAGAAATCGTACGAGTGTTATATGTTCCTGTAACAGGACTAGATAAACTTAATTGCATAGGGACATTCACAACAGTAATAGTGTGAATTTCGAATACAGTATCAATTCCGTCGCTGACAACAAATTTGAACGAATAAATACCTGCGCTGGAATAATTCATAAACGTAGTAAAATCTCCCGCGTTTGTTTCATTAAATACTAAAACATTGTTTTGGTATATAGTATAAATTATATCATTCGGAGTATCTGTTGTTGCACTAAAAGACATTGCTAAATCATTATTCTCTTCCACAGATAGAGGAATATCTACACTGTCTATAGATATTGCTCCGATAACTAAAGATACAGAAAGCAAGAACAGAGAAGTAAGTATAAACATAAACAATACAATTTTTTCAAATACGTTATCCGAAAATATTTTTTTTAACATTTTATTTTATTTTTGCGTTTTAATTTTTCAACATCTTAACATAATTTTTAATCAACTAACTACGCTGTTCTTACAGACACGTATCAAGCGACTATCAATCTAAATATAGTAAAAACTATTTGTTTGTTTTTATCTTATTTAGAATTGCTTGATCCTTCTCGACAGCTTCGCGTATAGCTTTCTCGAAGTACTCATTTAGAGTCATATCCTTAAGAACAGCAATCACCTTCGATTTAGTGTGCGTCTCGTCCTCTAATTGTATATTTACTCTCTTCATTAAACTCCTCACAGGGAACAAACCACTATCCAATGACATTAATGCTATAAATGATTTAAATACTTTACTGTTCTATAACATATAGGTCACATAATATATATTAGTCAGTTTAATTAATTAATTGATAAATATGATAACTATCATTATTCGACGCCAAAAGATAAAAACAGGCATAAACTAAAGAATAACAAACTATTTAAACCTTGAGAGTAGTTAAAAAACTTAGGAGAAGGTGAACAAGTGGATAAAGATTTCAAAGATAGAAAAACAAAAATAATCTGTACAATAGGCCCTAGTTCTAACAACAGGGAAATGATTGAAAAAATGCACGAAAAAGGCATGAATGTAGCTAGATTAAATTTTTCTCACGGCACACACGAAGACCATTTAAAAATTATTAAAATAATAACAGAAATCAACGAAAAACTGGAGATACCGATAGGAATAATGCTAGACACAAAAGGTCCTGAAATAAGAATTGGAAAATTTAAAGAACCAATAATGTTGAAGGATAATGAAAAGCTAATCATAACCACTAGAGAAATAGACTGGTGTGATGATAAACTGATACAGATATCTTATCAAAACATTTCCAAGATTGTAGAAAAAGGATCTATGATATATATCGCTGATGGAACAGTAGAACTAAAAGTAGAATCAGTCGAAGATACAGAAATAGAATGCATAGTTTCAATCGGTGGCGAAGTCAACACTAGAAAAAACGTTAACATACCTGGAGCAATAGTTGATCTTCCAGCAATTTCTGAACAAGACATAGATGACATAGAATTCGGAATAAAAAACGGGATAGATTTTATAGCCCAATCATTTGTAAAAACTCCACAAGATGTTTTAGAAGTAAGAAAAATATTAGCAAATCACGATGCTGAACACATCCACATAATATCTAAGATAGAATCGTTTCAAGCATTAGAATTATTAGATGAAATAATAGAAGTAAGTGACGGAGTAATGATCGCTAGAGGAGACTTAGGAGTACAAATACCGATAGAAAACATACCTAGTGTGCAAAAAACCATAATACACAAATGCAATCTTAAAGGCACACCAGTAATCACAGCCACGCAAATGCTAGAATCTATGACTAAAAATCCTAGACCAACTAGAGCAGAAGCAACAGATGTTGCTAACGCAATAATTGATGGGAGTGATGCAGTAATGTTATCAGGAGAAACAGCTTCAGGCAAATATCCTCTAAGAGCAATAGATATTATGGATAAAATAGCCAGAAAAACCGAGAAAACATTAAAATATATTAAAACATTTGATGATGCTAAAGATTATAAATCCACAATAACAGACAGTATAAGCAAAGCGGTGTGCCATATATCCTCAGAATTACAAGCATCTGCAATTGTTACATGTACAAGTACAGGACATACTGCGAGACAAATATCCAGACACAAACCATTAACACCTATAATTGCTGTAACACCAAACGAAAAAGAATTCAGAAAATTAATAATCGTTTGGGGAGTTAGACCTGTTCTCATACCATATCCCGAAAATACTGATGAACTAATAGAAAATACTTTAAACACAATAAAATTAAAAGGTTTGGTGCAAGAATTTGATCTCGTCGTAATGACTGCAGGCATTCCATTCAACGTTGCAGGCAACATAAATCTGATGAAGATAGAGTTAATAAAATAAATTAATATTAAAAATAAAGTTATAAAAGAAGTAAAAAAATATAAGATAAAGCAAAAATTATTTCTTCTCCTCTTTGTCAGATTCTTTCTTTTCTTGTTTCCTGTATGATTTTTCTGGTCTATCTTTTTGAGTAGTCTGCTCTAGTTCATCTAATTTATCGTACAATTTCTGCTTCTCTTCATACTGCGAATAAAGTTTCTGCAATCTCTCAAATATGTGCTTCATTTCAGGATATTTACTTACGTGAGCCTTAAATGCGGGATCAGAATCTAGAGCATTAATTTCATCACATACAGCTCTTTCTACGTTAAATGGATTCTTCTTGTCTTTATAATCAGTATATAATCTGACTAAATTCTTGTATATATCTTTTAATATTTGATCTTTGTCCAAGAATTCTCTGAATTCTTCTTTTTTAGATAACTCATATAATCTGTTTGCAATCGAATTTTCTTCATCTGCAAGCATATTATTTTCTAATTCTATCATCTTAACTAAATTTTGATAGTGTATATCTTCCAATCTTCTGCTCTTGTATATGTGTTTACTCTCATTGTATTCGAACTTCTTCATTACAGCATGTACAATAAATGGTATTAATGCTATGGCTAATACGAGCATCCATGAATACTTAAAGAAGTCCGATGGACATAATAGGAAGTAATATGCATATAATAATGATACTGCTGTCAGGAATACCAGAGTTATTGTGAACAATAACGTTTTTCTTCTTGAAGAAACTATCTTCTTAGATCTATCCAAAGG
>JANNSE010000092.1:0-2169 GCA_031402215.1 Candidatus Woesearchaeota archaeon
TTACTGGAGAATCAAAAGAAATAAAAAAGATTGTGGCCAAAAATCCGGACGGAATCGGTATACTCAATGTAGGTCACTTAGATAATAAAGATCATTCCGAAAAATCTGAGAACATGGTCTTTATGGGTACTTTCATCACGAATGGTAAATGTGTTGCTAGAGTAATTCACACCGGTATGAATACGCGTTTTGGTAGTATTGCAAATATGATTTCTAAAGCAGAAAAAGAATTACCATTGCAAACTAAAGTCAATAAGATAGTTACACAGACAGTTATATGGGGAACTGTCTTCTCTATTCTCGCCGGAATAATACTTCTGATGCGAAGCGCTCCATTAACGTACGTTTTAGTTATCGAGGTATTAGTTGTAGTGTTGGCTTTAAGTGTTGCAGCATTCCCTGAAGGATTTCCTGTAGTTCTAATAACAACTTTAGCTTATGGTGCGTATAGGATGGCACAGAAGAATGCCATAATAAATAGAATGTCAATCATAGAAACTTTAGGCGAAACTACAGTAATATGCTCTGATAAAACAGGCACAATAACTAGTGGTGCTATGACTGTTAGAAAAATATTTGTAGATAATAAGATTCTAGAAGTTAGTGGTGCAGGATATTCTGGAACAGGAGAAATATTACATGACTCAAATAAAATTAAAACAGATGATAACAACTCGACAATTAATCTATTATTAAAAGCCGGAGTTTTGTGTAATGATTCTAGAATAGAACGTAAGGGTGAAAATCAGGAATATAATGTATATGGCTCACCCACTGAGGCAGCGCTACTAATTCTAGGTGCAAAAACAGGAATACATAAAGAAGACTTAACACATTCACGTATAGAAGAAATACCTTTTAGCTCTGAACGTAAACTTATGAGTGTGTTAGTTTCTGAAAAGAATTCTAAGAATAATAAAACTATTAAGACAATATATGCTAAGGGTGCTCCGGAAGTAATAATACATAAGTGTAAACACATCATAATTAATGGTACAAAAATTATTTTAACAAAAAAAGAAGTAGACAAAATACACAAGCAAGTTAGTACCCTCACTTCTAATAGTTATAGAGTAATAGCATTAGCATACAAAGATGCTAAATCAGATAAAATAGAACATATTGAGCAAGACTTAATTCTTATAGGACTAATCGGTATGGAAGATCCTCCAAGACCTGAAATAAAAGAGGCGTTATTGGAATGTCAATCTGCAGGCATAAAAGTCAAGATGATTACAGGCGATAATAAAGATACTGCTGAATCGATAGCAAGAGAAATAGGGCTCAAAGGAAACACAATTAGCGGTGAAGAAATAGATTTATTGAGCGATGAAGAATTAACAAAAATCGTTGACAAAATAGCAATATTTGTACGAGTCCGTCCAGAACATAAATTAAGAATTGTACATGCATTAAAATCTAATGGCGAAATAGTTACCATGACAGGAGATGGTGTTAATGATGCTCCAGCATTAAAAGAAGCTCACATTGGCGTAGCAATGGGTATAAATGGTACGGATGTTTCCAGAGAAGCATCTGATTTAATATTGAAAGATGATCATTTCTCTACAATTGTTGATGCAATTAGGGAAGGCAGAACCATATTTAATAATATACAAAAATTTGCAGTATATCAATTATCAATCAATATTGCTCAAGTGATGTTAATACTATTATCAGTACTAATCGGTCTACCCTTACCACTTGTTGCTATTCAAATACTATTCATGAATATATTATCTGATGAAGTTACTGCCATAAGCCTCTCGTTTAACGTGTATTCAAAAGACGTTATGAATCAGCCTCCAAGAATTAAATCTGAAATAATCACTAAACCATTATTGATATTTATGCTTATAGCAGGCATACTGATGACCATAGGTGCTGTTGGAATATTCTTCTTTATGACAAACATATTACATACAGAATTGGCTGTTGCTAGAACAACTGTGTTTGTCACAATGACATTATTTGCAATAGTAAATGCCTTTAACTTTAGATCATTTAGAAAATTGGTTATGAACAGGTCCATATTTGTTAACAAATACTTATTTTATGCATCAATATTGTCCGTAGTTAGCACGTTAGTAATAATCTACACTCCACTCAACAAGACATTCGAATTAGCACATATCGGTTGGAATGAATGGCTTTTATCAATATCATTAG
>JANNSE010000093.1:0-3263 GCA_031402215.1 Candidatus Woesearchaeota archaeon
GGTCGCATGTTGTGCATTAATATCTTTCTTCCACAGCTTCTACATACAATCAATAAATTCTCGCTATCCATAATAATCACCCATAATCTTGCTTTATTTACTATATAATAGTCAACATACAACGCATTTATATTTTTTTCCTTTATAGTCCCCGGATTAAGTAAGAGCTTTAAAGTTTCTTCTCTATTGTCTCAGTATGATCTTTTATGTTCTCTATAGCTATAATCAACTTAGGATTCTTTATCTTAACATCATCAAAATGCAGAGTTATTTTATCCGCAGTTTCCAAAATGTATCTCAACCAAAACTCTATGCCTTTATCTTTCCAGGCAATCTTATGATCGTCTAAAAAATCTATAAATTTAGATAATTTATGTAGAGAATCTTCAATATTTGTTATCACGATAAAATATTGTTGGTCAGTTATAGTATGTTTATGAATGTTCTTTACACTAAACATTTTGTCAATATCTAAGAATGTAACATATAATCCATCAATTATTGCTTCTATCTCTTTAATATTTACGTCGTGTTTTGTTTTTGCCTTAAATTCGGATTTTAACTTATCTATATCGCTTCTGAATATAGACATCGTCAGTAGCATGGTGTTAATTTTTTTATCTTTTGTCTGATGTATATGATAATGTGGAAAAATGTACTTTTGGAGTAACTTATCGATTAGAATAAGTATGACTAAACCACTAAAAGCTAATTGTATATACATAAATATTCTCATTAGACCGCTTGCCACGACTTTAATCACCCCAAACACAGTCGCTGTAAGGAGACTAGCATATAACGCATCTACTAAACCAATAAAATTAAACAATATAGCAGAACCATTTACAGACAATATATGTAACGCCGGATTTATCGTCGATGAAAACCAGTACATAAATGTGAATACAAATATGCCTATAATCCAAATAGTAAAGAACCTCAGAAAAGAGGTCTCTCTAATCCATGCAAACAAACCTACCTTCTCGGCCATATTAGTCTAAGGAAGACAGTGTTTATAAAGATGATTATTTAGTTTTTTGTGCTTAAAAGAGCACAAAACAAAACCTTTAAATATAACAACATACATAAAGATATTCTAGTATACAAAAGCGTATATCATATGCGACTTTTAATTAGTCAATACGTCGAAGGAAACAATCAAACAAAAGAAGTCATAACGGACACAAAAAAGTTGGGACAAAATGGAACAGGAATTAATCACATTAGGAATATTATTCTTTTTTGCACTTGTTGGAGGAGTATTAGCATCAAGATTCAAACAACCAATGCTTATGGGACTCTTATTAGTGGGCGCATTAATTGGACCAAACATGTTTGGATTAATAAAAGATGTACACGTAATGGATTTATTGATAGAATTTGGAGCAGTACTTATACTATTCATATTAGGATTAGAATTCGATATTCCTAAATTAAGAAAGTTGGGATTAAAACCAGTAATTTTGGCAACATTAAATGTAGGATTCATGACATTCGCAGGATTTTTAGTAGGAATATTATTAGGATTCGAAGTTAAGACGGCTTTCTTCTTAGGGCTAATATTATCCTTTGGAAGTACAGTAATAATCGCAAAAGTACTTGAGAATAAAGGATTAATGAATAGAGAAGAAGTACCTTTGATTATAGCAGTACTGATAATAGACGACATAATAGCAGTTATGATTGTTACATTCCTTTCAGGAATACAAGATAAATCTACAGGTCTCTTAGGAAGTATAGAAACCCTTATGATATCTATATTCATACTAGTATTAGCATACATAGTATTCATTAAATTCGCTAAGCCAGTATTATCATGGATATTAGCAAAGCATAATGGTGAAGAAATAAAATTATTTGCAGCACTAGCAATATGGGCAGGATTCGCTTATCTTGCATACCACTTAAAACTATCACCAGCAGTAGGAGCATTCATGGCAGGATCCATAGTTACATCATTGCCAAACACAAAAGGTCTTAAAGAAACCATAGAACCATACAACCTAATAATAAGTTCTTTCTTTTTCATAGCCATAGGAACGTTAATCAGTTTCCAAGTAATAATGGATAATATTATGTTAATACTGTTATTGGTCTTAACAGTTATTGTAATAAAATTAACAGCATATAGTACAATGACATACTTATTCGCTAACATGAAAGGAGATAAAATGTTCTTCCTAAGCTTTGCAACATTTGCAGTAGGAGAATTCTCTTTACTTATAGCAAGAGAAAGCATGAACTTCAACATAGGAATAGATCTTATTAGTATAGCCGCAGCAGTAGTGTCTATATCAGCAATCGTAATGGCACTAACAATAAGTTATAGCGATAAATTATATGAACCAACAATGGAAAACATGCCATACAAGTTCAGAAAGAAAATGGAGAATACTTCAGTATACTTGAAAGCAATATCAGAACAATTAGACTTAGATAACAAACATAGTCAAATCCTAAAGAAGAATCTAACAGGAGTATGTATAGGATTATTAGCATCATTAATGACTTTCTTTGGATGGAAAAAGCTATCACAAGTACTAGTCAATAACGCGATAAGTAATGGTTTAGTTATGATGGGCTATGTTATGTCTATGATGTTAATAGCAGTAAGTCTATTTTACATGCTATTCAAGTGTAGAAATGTTGTAAAATCACTTGGTGAGATACTATCCAATGCTACAAACGTAAGAAATCAAAAACAGAATAGAAAAATAGTTTTGAGGGCATTTAGCATAGTAGGAATATTAACAGTGATACTAGCATTTCCATTCATAATGTTCATGTTAGACGCGCACAAGATATACTTGATTGTGCCTGGAGTACTTTTAATTTTAATGATAATACAAATCAAAAGACTATCAAAAGCGACAAGCGAAAACAACACCGAGTATCATACTTCAAGTAAAAAATACGAATTTAATTCCAAAAACATAAACAGTGGATGGAAAATGTAATAAGAAAAAAGAAACTCAAACATATAAAAAAATAAGAGTATAAAATGAAATTAGAAGTTCCATTGATAAGACAACCAAAAGACACAGTAGACTGTGCTATAGCCGGTCTAGCTATGTTATTCCAATATTATGGCGTAGATAAAACCTTTAGCGAAATAAAAAAAGAAATTGAAGTAGATGCAATAGGAACATACATGCCACAATTAGGGACATACATGATTAAGCACGGTTTTGATGTAGAAATTGTAACAGTACATCCTAAACTATTCACGTTGCAAGACAAGAACATGTCTAAAAAAGAAATTA
>JANNSE010000094.1:0-7458 GCA_031402215.1 Candidatus Woesearchaeota archaeon
ATTGTTTTATTTGTGAACTAACATAGATTTTCTTATATACTATATTGGTTTCATCCATTACTGCTAGAACCGCCTTAGTTCCTCCAACGTCTGCAACTAGAAAATATTTTTTACTCTTTGAAAACATTCACTCACCTCAACTGTATAATTATGATTAAATATATGGTCCCATTTCCTTTTTGAATTTTTCTATAACATCAACAGGACTCGGATCTGTAGCATAGTTTATTGCTAGATAATATGAAACTAAGTCACCTATGTATATTGTGGTAAACATCTTTGTTAATATGCTGTCGCCTTTTATTGTTATTTCTGTGAATTTTACTCCATCATTTGTTATCTCTTTGACTAGTTTTCTAGTGATCTCCATACGTTTTATGGTTCTTCTATGATCTTCTTGATCTTGTAACATTACTATGTGTATTGGGATATTCATTTTATGGAAATTTACATATCCGTTTAGTTCATTGTGATTTAGTTCTGGGAATTTATGACAGAATGCAGGTATTTTTGTATTCTCATTAATCTCACATTTCCATCTATATGCTACTGCATAAAAATTTGGTGAAGCATATATTACTGGTAATTTTCCAAAGACTTTCAACGCGATGTCATAACCGATTCTATCGAAACTTGATTGATTCTTCTTCAAACTGTCAATAAGATTTCTGACATCCTCGCCATTGTCCGACATTATTCCTGCGTTCTCTAATATCTTTAACATTGGGAAGAATAAATATGCTACTGCGTTTCTTGGTTGATATCCTTTTGGAATTATTACGCATGGAAGTCTGTTAATTCTAGAATATTCTTCAAGCTTTCCGCCTGTTGTAATTATTATTATATTTAGATTTCTTTTTAATGCTTCCCTATAACATGAGATGCTCTCTTCAGTATTGCCCGAGTATGATACGATGAATATTAATGCATTTTTATCTGTGAAATCTGGTAACGTATAATCTTGTATTGTGAATACTGGAATTTTTATTCTTAGCATTCTAAAATATGTTTCTAATAATTGTCCGCTTATGCTAGAACCGCCCATTCCGCAAACAAATATTTGTGTTAGGTTTCCTTTTAATTGTATATTTCTACCTAGAGAATAAGCTTCTTTAATCTGCTCAGGCAGACTGTTAATCACCCCAAGCATGTTCTCCTTATCATAGAGTCCAGGCATAAATTATTATTAGAATTGGTAATATATAAATGTTATGGACATACGGTACTTTATATTGTCTTTATAATCTCTATTCTGAATATTTGATGATTAACTTTATAATATTATTATTCATTCTCAACCGTATGGCTAATCCTAAGAAAACTGTTTACATCAAAACATTTGGTTGTTCTGTAAATCAATCTGATGCTGAAGTAATGGCGGGACTACTTGAAGAAGCAGGATTTATTGTTGTATGCGCCTATGGCGATGAAAATAAGTTTGATTCTAAAGATCCTAAAAAGGCTGATGTTATAATTATCAATACTTGTACTGTTAAGAATCTTGCCGAGACTAAATTCTTTAAGGAATTACGTAAATGGAAAGATAAAAATACTAAGATTATTGTTACGGGCTGTATTCCTCAAGCGGAACCATTATTACTCGACAAAGAGTTGAAAGATATTTCTGTTATTGGTACAAGACAAGTGACTCATGTTGTTGATATTGTTAAGGATGCATTGCGCGATAAGGTTATACACAATATTGAGAATGATAAAAACGAAATGCTTAATCTTCCTAAAATTCGTAGAATTGGTGTTGTTGAAATTATTCCTATCTCTGAAGGATGTATGAGTTATTGTACTTATTGTAAGACTAAGTTGGCTCGTGGAGAACTATTATCTTATCCTAAAGAAAAAATTATTGCTCAATTTAAGTCGGGATTAAAAGAAGGATGTCGCGAATTTTGGATTACTAGTCAAGATAATGGTTGTTACGGTTTTGACACTTATCGTAAAGAAAAATACTTCTTACCGCAATTGTTGAATGATTTGCTGTCTCTCGATGGGAATTTTCGAATTAGACTCGGAATGAGCAACCCTGATCACGTTGACAGAATTAAAGAAGATTTAGTTAAAACATTTAAGCATCCTAAGATGTTCAAATTTTTGCACATTCCCGTACAATCTGGCAATGATAAAGTTTTAAGAGAAATGAAAAGAGCGTATACAATTAAAGATTTCCACGGAATTATTAATTTATTCAGAAAAAATATTCCTGGAATCACTATTAGTACGGATATAATTGCAGGATTTCCTGGAGAGACTAATGAAGAATTTAATGATACATTAAAACTTATTCGTGATGTTAAATTTGATGTACTGAATTTTAGTCGATTTTGGATGCGTAAAGGTACTCCTGCCGAAAAGATGAAACAATTGCCTGGTGGATTGATTAAAGAACGAGCGGAGAAGATAAAAGAATTATTCAACAGTATGATTGAGAAACAGAATGATGTTTGGCTGAATAAAGAATATGTTATATTGATTGATGAACGTGGTAAGGATGGTTCATTGATTGGTAGAAATGATTATTATAAACAGATTATAGTTAAGGATTCTAGTATTAAATTAGGGGATTTTGTTAAAGTTAGAATAGTGCGTGCGAGAAAATACACTCTAGATGCTGTGATAATACGCTAGTATCTTTTTTGCTACTTAATAGTATGATAAAGTATGAAAATCATAATATTTAAAAACAGCTATTCACTCCTAAGTCTTATCTTAAGTATTATCACACAATTTTTATAATACCTTGTGTGCTACTCGGGGTGTAATCTTTGAAAGAACGTATTACTTTAACAATTGAGAAAGACATCTTAGAAAAAATAGATGGTAAAGTCGATGGGACAACTATTAAGAATAGGAGTCATGCTGTTGAATTACTTCTAATAAAAGCAATGTCTTCTAATAGATTAAGAAAGGGTGTACTTCTTGCTGGCGGAGAAGCTGATAAACATAAGAAGATTACTATTCTAGACACCGTACAAAGTAGATCCTTACTTGAATGGAATATAAAATTCATGAAAAGATTCGGTATAAAAGAGATATTAATCTGTCTACCTAAAGGCCGTGAAGATGTTAAAGAGAAATATAATTTACACACAATGGGTGTTGACATTAAGTATTTCGATGAGGAATATCCTCTAGGAACAGCAGGTTCTATTAATGCTATTAAAGAATTCATTACTGAGACAACCGTGGTGTGTTATTCTGATGATTTGAAAAAAGTTGACTTAGATGACATGTATGTGTTCCACAAAAATAACAATAAAACATGCACACTCGCTTTGACTACTGTTGATGATCCGTCCCATTTTGGTGTGGCGTTAATGAATGGTAACAAAATTGTGACTTTTGTTGAGAAGCCTGCAAAAGAAAATGCGCCGTCTAAGTTAATTAATTCTGGAGTATTTATTATAGAACCAGATGTACTAAAATTTATTCCAGATGGTTTCGCTATATTTGAACAGGATGTATTCCCGAAATTAGCTAAAAACGATACTTTGGTTGGCTACGTATTTAGTGGTCAATGGTTAAAGATTAGAACACATGAAGATTTAGAAAAGGCGAAAACTGATTGGAAAGGAATAAAGTAAACTTTTGAAAAAGAATAAAATAGTAAAGTTTTAAAGTAAAAGAGTTTGAGTTGTTGCATGGGTTTATTTCATCAATACGACATTAGAGGAATATATGGTCAAGAGTTAACAGAATCTTTTGCCTATAATCTTGGTAAAATAATTCTAAAATATACTAAAGCTAAGAAAATTGTTGTTGGATATGATTCTCGAATAGGTAATCTAAAATTATTTTCTGCATTTGCAAAAGCATTAACAGAACAAGGTATTAACGTCGTACACGCAGGCATAATTACTAGACCAATGCTTAATTGGGTCTCGTGGAAACACGGCTATGATTTAGGCGTGATTATTACTGCATCTCACAATCCTAAAGAGTATAATGGATTCAAATTTATTTGGAAGAATAAACCCTTGTATTATGATAATGGTCTGAATGAAATAGAGACATTAATGCATGAGAAGATTGTATTTAAAAAATCTAAAAAACTTGGCAAAATAATTTCTATAGATTATATTGATGAATATGTGAAATTTTTATCTTCACATTTATCTCCAGATTTCAAGAAATATGTTAAGAATCACACGATAAAGATTATTGCAGACGGCTCTAATGGTGCATCAGGAGAAATCATTAAACGATTTTTATTAGTCAATGATATTACATATGAATTATTATTCACGCATCCTGATGGCACATTCTATGGTCATAATCCTAATCCTTTAGATCCGAGTACATCTATCGTCATATCAAGAAAAATGCTAGAGTTTAAATGCGATTTTGGATTCATTTTAGATCCTGATGGAGATAGAATAAGATTTGTTGATGATAAACGTCAGGTTTTAGAGAATAATTATGTAGATTGTTTGGTTATAGAACAACTATTAAAGAAAAATAAACGAGTTGCGATTGTACATGATGTTATTTCTAGAAAAGTTTTATCTGAAGTTGTTGTTAAAAATCGTGGAAAAAGTATTGTATCAAAAGTTGGCACATCAAATATTATTCAAAACATGATTCGAGAAAAAGCAATATTTGGTTGTGAAATGTCCGGACATAGATACTTTAAAGTTATGAATAATCAAGACTCTGGATTAATGATGCTCGTATATTTATTGAATACTTTATACAGTAAAGAATACGCTGGCAAAAAATTATCGTCGCTGTGGAAGAAATACGATAAGTATTATGATTTAGGTGAATTAAATTATAAGTTGAATGATGAAAAGCGTAAAACAGAGATTATGAATAAAATACTGAAATATTATTCTGATAATAAAAAGAAGTTAAACGTAACTTATATTGGAAATATAGATGGTGTAAGTATTATTACTAAGACTTATTGGTTTAACGTTCGACCAAGTAATACTGAACCATTGCTTCGTTTGAGAATTGAAAGCAAAGACAAGAAAGCTTTGATTGTTGCAAAAACTTTGTTAGAAAAATTCTTTAAATAATTATTCTCCCCAAACTAATTCATTATCTATGTATTTTAATGTGGATAATTTTTGGTGTATCATCAAATGATGATTTGGACACAATAAAACGTAATCGTGCATATTTTTCTTGTTATATGCTTGCAATATTTTGTGCGTTGATTCTTTTTTATTATCCAAACAATGTATTTCTGTAATTATATTAAAGTCGCATACAAAACATTTGTTGTCGAGAATTGATTTAATATTTTTTTCAATACTCTTCGTGTATTTTGTTGTTTTCTTTTGATAATGTTTTTTTGCACATTCATCACTACAGAATTTGTGTGTTTTCTTTTTCTTTATTATTATATTTCCACAATGTACGCATTTTCTTTTTGCTAAGTCGAAATTTGCAAACATGTTGACTGCGTTTTGCCATGAGCCGAATCTGTCTGCATATGATTTAACGCTAGGATAATTTTCTTTTTTGCTTAGATCTTCTTCTCTTGGTACTCTATGTAGTTCATCCATTAACTTCTTGAAGTAGAATTCTAATTGTTCCTTTGTATATTTGCGTTTATGCATGCCCCAACAGTATGCCTTAGGCACATGAATATTTAAAGTTAATGAAATTAAGAAAGAAAAATTTTTACGCTACTAATTGATATTTTGATCTCTTGAACGATAATACAGGATTTATTCTAACGCCTATCACGGTGGTATTGTAGAATTTGTCTGTTGGCATATACTCAAAGCCTTCTTTTCTTAGTATTCCTTCAGATTCTAGTTTTTTTAGATATTTATTATCAGAATCTGGTAATATTAATTCTAAATTTCCTTTAATTTGTTTCTCTTTCATTTTATCAATATATTTTGCAGCTACACTGTCTACGCTAAGTATTTTATTTGAGTCAGTTTTTAGAAATATTCTGTCATTACAATATCCCATACCATAATATGTTAGATTTGATATGTTGGTGTCTGCTAATAGTTTTCCTTCGCTATTCTTTATCATGTATTTTTTTGAGTGTCCTTTTTCTAATGCTTGTCTCGCTTCATAGTGTGCTTTTGGTACTAATACACTATTTACTATCCCTACTGCTAGTTCAGGTAGAACGAACCATGCATTAGCTATTCCTGAGCCAATAATGTTTATTGCGAAATTACCTGGTGAATCAGAGACATTAGAATTTGAAAACATTCCGTACCAAAATCCCCATCCTGCTACGATTGGTATAAATGGCCATGCTTTTGCCATTGTTCTTTCATAACGATTATATCCTTTATCTATTAATTCATTATGAACTTCTCTAAGCATTGATTTTATTGCTCCCATATAATCTATGAATGATTATTTATTTATAAAGTTTATGTTTATTTAACAACTAAGAAGTGGTAACTACTTCCAATTCACAATTATGTCGTCTGTTCTTTCGTATGGATTAATGTGTGATTTTTCTACTTTTGTTACGTTTCCTGCTTCATACATTTTTATTCCAAGAACTGCAATCATTCCTGCGTTGTCAACTAAATACTGATTTTCTGGAATTATGCATTTAGCATTTCTATCTTTACACATTTGTATTGACATTTCTTTTAATCTAGAATTACAAGCAACTCCTCCGCCTAGAACTAATTCTGTTTTCTCGCAATGTGCCATTGCTCTCTCTGCAACTTCGAGTAACATTGCAAATACTGTTTCTTGAACCGAGTAGCACACATCTTCTTTTTGTTCTTCTGTTTCTAGTTTGCCTTCTCTTATCATTGTTTTTAATATTGTGTGTATGCCTGAGAATGATACGTCCATTCCTTTGACTTGATACGGCAACTCGATGTATTTTGCGTTTCTTGCTTTAGCTTTTTGTGCCATTTGATCTATTTTTGGTCCGCCCGGAAATCCTAATCCCATATCTCTTGCGAATGTGTCTAAGAAATTTCCAATTCCAATATCTAGTGTTTCACCGAATACTCTATACTTTCCACCATCGTATGCTATGACTTGCGTGTTTGCACCTGATGCGTATAATAATACTGGATCTTTTGCATCATAGATTATTGATATTTCTTGATGTGCAACACAATGATTTACGCCAATCATAGGAATCTTTAATTGTAAGCTTAGAGATCTTGCTACTGCTGATCCTATTCTTAATGCGTGTCCAATTCCTGGACCTTGTGAGAATGAAATTAATTGAATTTGATGTATATTCTTTTGAGATTTCTCTAATGCTTCTGTGATTACTCTATCAAAACATTCAACGTGATGTTCAGAAAGTTGAACTGGAATCAATCCTCCCTTCTTGTTGTGCTCAATGCACTACTTAGCGTTCAAGAACTTCACGAAGAAACTTATACCGTTGTAAAAAATCTCGTAGAACAACTTGAGTAATACTCTACTTTACTTTCCCAAAAACACTTTTATCCGCGTGCAATGAATAACTTCCTGCTTTGAGTTCTTTTCCGT
>JANNSE010000095.1:0-8111 GCA_031402215.1 Candidatus Woesearchaeota archaeon
ACAACTCCAACAAAACCAGTTATTACTACACCAACTATTCCTACCACACCAACTGTTAGCAGTACTGGAAAAACACTTGGTGAAGTATTAACAGAAGTTAAGGGAACTGCTCAGAGTAATCCTGAATCAGCAGCAAGCAGTTGTCTAAAATTAGCTTCAACAGAGCAGAAAGATATATGTTATAGCACCATCGCTGATGCAAGCAAATCTTATGTATATTGTGAGAGAATAAGTAAAACAGAGTATAAAGATAATTGTTATCTAGCATTTGCAATAAGAGAAAATATAGATGTATGTGATAAGATTACTGAAAATGCAAGTAAAACGCTCTGTGAACAATTAATTTTAATACAATTAATGGATAAATATTATAGAGAGAACAATACTGCTAAAATAATAGAACTAAGCAAGAAATTTAACCCGAGCGTAATTTCTCCTGAAGGACCTCAAGTACAAACATACGAATACTCGTACAATGAACCAGTATCTATACTTGATATAATAAATACTGAAGTGCCTGATGTGAATACTCCTGTTGCACCAGAACCTAGTCCTCCTGCTGAGAATCAAACACCTATTGATAATCAAACAAGTAATGAAACTGAATAATTCTAGAAATAAAATCAATAAGAGATAAATTCTAAAAAGAAAAAATAATAGATAAATAATCTACGTCGTTTGCGATTCATTACTTAGAGTTTCATTATTTAACTTAAATACAGGTGTGAGTAATGATCTATATCTTCTAGCTAACTTACCTGTTGTGGATGGTTCATTCATATCCTCAATGCATCTAGGATTAGGGAATCTTACAACATAGAATTCAATACTGTTATCTGTGAATAAATCCTCATTCGAAACTATAAACGGATTCGTATTATTAAATTCTATTCCACCCCACATTGCTACGTCAATGGATATGTTGTCTTCTGGAATATACATCCCATCTTTACAATCATCACTAGAGAAAGCTTTACCAAGCCAATTACGTTCTTTTTTACAAATAAATTCACATTTCTCTGGTATTACTACACCATTATAATCCATCAATTGTGCAGTCACACCGTATGCTCCCTGTACTAGCTCCATCTCATCAATTGTCTTTGAGAAACCGTCTTTTCCTAATACTAGCGTTTGCGTCCATGGTTCCTCAAATTCAGAGTTTAATATTTTTTTGAATGTTATTAGTATAGTATCATTCTCACTCACATTTATTGGAGAACCGAATTCATATTGAGAAGGAATAACTATCATAGTATCATTAGAAATTACTCTAGATAGGTCATATTTTTTTATGCTTAGATTCTTCTTTACAATAGCATCCATATATACTGATCCAGCGTATTCTGATTTATCGTATTCCGTGGTTAACGGAATAATTTGTTTCAAGTAACCATCTCTCTCTACCTCTAAGTACCCATTAATACAAATCGGTAATTTGGATTTAAATACTGCTTCATTATATATTGGATCATATACTGTGCTTCCAATGAAACAACTTGCATATTCACCACAATTGTACGATACTCTAACATCACTAAGAGGAGTATCGGTATATGAATCATATGCGCGTAGTTTTATTTCTCCCGATATTCTTTGATTAACATCACAAAACAATATTTTTTGACTCGAATTTATCGGTTCATAAGATTCTAATACTATATTTCCCTCATTGTTTAATGAGTTGAAATCTACACCAGACACACCACTAACTGATGATAAGTCGGGAGTTTGTGTTCCCTCAGGAATATTATTATAGATAGTTACATAACCTTCGTCCCAAGGTATCGTACCATCACCTCTCAACCAATCAGATAATAACTTATTTTCTTTTATGTTCCCTTGCAACGCAAACATGAAGGTATATTCTTTTCCAGGAGTATTATCTCTAATCATTACGATCACGGGGTAAGATATATCATAATAATACTCATAGCTTTGTTCTGGAGGCACCGATGATAATAAACCACTAAATTTCTTTCCAAACGAATCCCTTTCTAAGATTGTACTCAACATATCTCCATCACTCGGGTTAACATTAAGATATATTGGTTGTCCTGCGTAGACATGAGTTATTTCTATATTTTTGAGATCATAATCTCTTACGGATTTTTCATCAAACAAAGGTAATCTCATCGCATCATACATTTTTTGTTCTATAGGTCGAGTTGTAAAATTAGTACTAACATCGTTTGCTGTTCCAACTACCCTGAAGAAAGGCATGTATGAATTTAATAATGATTCATAATTTCTTTTTATATTTGTTTTTGACCAAAACACAGTTGCATAACCTGTTTGGTACGAGCTTAACGGAGGGAATTTGGCAGCATCTAAACTAGCATGCTGACCTACCAGATAAATTGCATAATAATCTAGATAATTATTGTCAATCTGATTCTGTGTTATGTTTACTGCCATCGCATAATATTTGAGTAATGGAAAATCTATCTCATTATAAAATAAGGGAACATATGTTACTTGATTGTTCAACGTTACTTCTATAGTATAATTTGTTAGAAATAATATTTTTGTATCTACTATCGATACATCTGTTGTTGAATTGGTCATACTATTTATAATATATCCTTGTTCTTTGAATGAGCTAAAATCATCTAAGCACGATTGAAGATTATCATCAATATATAGTCCTAATTGTTCCTCCATTGATGCTATAGGTGGAGACAATGATGATACTTCACAATGCCAACAATCATCACTAGATTTAGCGTATTGCCAGTAGACTATTCCTGAATCTTTATTTCTATAATCTAAAAATGCCAAATCCGATTCTGATTGATCTATATTATTATAATCAATTGTAAATGGAGTATATTCAGGATTTAATGGATCTATGTATCCCCCGTGTCTTCCTAATTCATCTAATCCTCTTCTACCAACTTGTTCTATACAACTTTCAACATAGGCCTGTACTCTGCCGACTTCGCCAGTAAATCTTTCCACGTTCAATATTGGTTGTGATCTGTTTTGAATGTAAAAATAAAATGCTAATCCTATCACTATAACTAATCCTAATATTACAAATAATGTCACTTGACCTTTTTTATTCATTTTACCTCTTTTTTAAATATTATTCATGTACTATGTGATGTAAGTATTTTTTTACCCATGTTATTAAATAAAATAGCAATAGGAATGCTAAAATAGTCATCAAAATCGTACTCCAAAAACTTATTAAGTATATTACTATTGATACTATCGCAAATAATATTATTGAAAGCACTATAGGAACTAAAGTATGATTTAATTTAATCATGCTTTTAAATCCGTGAACAAATATTTTTGCAAGTTTATCTTCTTTAGTGACGAGATAAAATATTAATAATGCATAAATATATAGTAATGTGAATATAATCATTCCCCAAGCTATGAGCTTAATGTTTGACGATAACGTAAATATTGATACAACAAATACTATATACAGTAGTGTTAATATTGCATTGACACATAAGAAATTTATAAATAATTTTGATGTAAACGTCTTTTTTGATAAAAATTTATGGCTTAACGCGCCATATAATGACAGTAACAAAACATATGCCAGCACTATTAATACAAAGATAAGAATGATCATCCATATAGATTTTATCCATAGTTGTGTTATACTAGTTCCTGAAGTGTATGCTAAAGCTTGTCCTGATTGAGCAATTGCCACTAAATTTTCAAACGATAAATATGTTCTGACCCATAAAAACAATATTAACGCATAAAATACAAATAAAGATAATACGAATCCTATATCTATCAAAGGAAGCTTCCAAGTTAAATCATCCAATTTAAAACTATTTTTCAATATCTCCCAATGTTTTTGTAAATAATTCATTTTAACCTTTTTTTAATCTGTTCTTGTCCAAAGTCGGTACGATTTCAAAAGGATATGTTGTTCCCTCGTATGTTAATTTCACTTTAGTATAATTTTTTGATGAATAAAATGCGTTATAACCTTGACTGCCTCTTCTTTGTCCAGCGCCTGTTTTTTGTATAAATATATCATCTATTCCTGATCCTATAAGATTTATAGTATAATAACCACCGGTTTCTCCAGAAGGATGTACATACCATGAAACCTCATATAAGTATGAATTATTTCCTGGAGCATAAAATTGACTCGCAGTAACAGTTATTGTTGTATTATATACACTTCCACCAATACCTGCTTGATTTTTTTGAGGAGTTAGTTGTGTTGATAAACCGTATCTACAAACCTCATATTCCCAAGGTTCTATTGGTAACCAGAAATCTTTACTGAAGTCCATATTAGAATATGAACCGGAATCTGACGGCGTCCATAACGAGTGTACATTAAATTTAGCATTTGCACCTATTTTAATTTGATCATCCCATTTGTGTCTATTGTTAAAATCATAATTATTTTTTAAAGATCCTGGAGAAAGTATATGTAGATCAATAGCGCAAACCATAGCACTAACTAAGATAAATAACATAATAAAAGATAAAACTCTCTTAATCACTAAAACCACCTTCTCCTTCTACATATACATCTGATGCTTCCGAGTAATCTATGCCCTTACAATAATCTTGTTTCTCAGTAGGATTTAGTTTTGATCTCATTAGCATGAAAGGATTTTTTGCAGCATTAACCATCTCTTGAATTCCGAAGTATGAACCAGCCAAACCACAGCCAACACTTCTAAATGCTTCTGGACTCTCAATATTCATACCAGCAATATCGGGTGCAGGTATAAGATCCTTTTTACAAAAAATGAGGTACAAGGTACTTATTACTAATCCTAGTCCTGAATTAGCTAATGCATCAGCAATTCCATTAAACATACTTTGCCAAATATCTCCATGATGCAATATAAACTCGGCACTATCAAGATACAAACACTTATTTATTTTATAATCTCCATCACACATAACTTTTGGAATTCCTGTTTCGGCTTGTGATTGCATACAAGCAATATACATACAATTAATTTGTTTTTCTTTTTTCAAATTATAAATTTGAGCAGGAATACATGCACCATCATAATGTACGCTCTTATATGGATCAATAACCCATTGATGTCCATTCAATGCATTAGTTAAAGATTCACCACGATTCGCTATTGCTTCTCTGCTTGCGATACCTGTTTTTGAACCAGAAGTCATAGAATCATATCTAACAGTTGTCTTTAGTAGTGTTGTTGTAGTTGTAGTTGTTCGTATGTATCCGGTGCCACCCTTATCGTACCCCGGTGCAGAAGTAGGTGTGGATACTACTAATTTAGTGCTTTTAGATTTATAATTATTATCAGAAGACACGCTCGACCATTTAGACTCAGAAGTTCCGACAGTTCCACTTTGTGAGACCGTAGAAGTTTTTGTTACGGTTGTTGTCCCTTCACTATACCCGCCTACTCCTTTACTGACTGCTTCAAATACTAATCCAGTGTATGTTCCTACATCATATAGTTTACAAGTATAAACCATGCACATATATTTTACTGCTGACCCTACACCATATCCTTTTAATAGACCGCTAGCACTAGAACTGCCTTTACCCACAGGAAGAACTCCGGGAGGCCAAATGTACGAACTTACAATTTTATGGAATTGTCCTATACCTGCTTGTACAGCGCCCCACATACCTTTACCGGCAACAGCTGTCCAACCAGCCATATATAATCCTAAAGCTATAGGATAAAGTATGGCTCTTACAGTCTGCATAACGCTGTTAGCTTTTCCTAATCCTTCCGCTAATTTACAAGCACCTTCTAGAATTTTATTTATACCTTCTACATTCTTTAATTCTTTATCAATTTGTCTTAATCTCTTCTTCACAACATTTATCGCTTCATTAGTATTATCATCAATCAACCCTATCGAAACATTTTCTGTCGCAACTTTTATTGTGAATGTTTCTCTTTCATCTTGTGTGAATACTGTTCTTGCTACTCTAACTCTTGCTGAAATAGTACAATTAATATCTAAATGATCTTCAGGCAGCATTGCGCCTTCATGTCCTATCGCCAATACTAGTGTTGTTTGATCTCCATAATTTGGCATGAAGTAATGTTTTGGACCCATTACATCTAAACCACTTATTCCTGGAGCAGCACATTTCTCCACACGCAAATACATTAATTTTGCTCCTTCTTGAATATTAAACTTTACAGGAATATATGCGTTTACACTTATCTTACTTGCAGTTCTTCTATTTATACTAACAGTGTTTTGAGTATTAACATCATATATTACATTCGGAGTGGCAGTTGCTACTGATTGACATACTTCAAATGTGTATGGTAATGAATGTTTGTTTCCTGCCAAATCTTCTAGAATTATAATTCTCGGATTCTTTGAAGCTACAGATGAGAACCCTTTAATTTTCAATTCACAATCATATACCCCGTTATTTAACGTACAAGCTCCTTTTTGTTGAGCATGTGACGTAAATCCTGAAGTATTAACATAAATCTTTAATTCAGGATTAGCTTCTTGAACTTTTACTTTAAGAGTTAATTCATCTCCTACAACTGCACAATCCATATTATTATTGTTGCTTGTGACCGTTATTCCAGATATATTCGATGGTTCAGCATCATCTATAATTATTGTTCTTTGAACGTTCGACTCGAGCATGTTTCCATAATCATCATACGATTCTGCTACATACATGCTTATACTATTAACACCTTGTATATTATACATTCCCGTACATGTCCAAGTATTGTTTAATCTACATATTGCAAATGTTTGATCATCACCTACACCTAAGTAAATTGGTGTAATATTATAACTTGATACTGCATCTATCTCCGCATATAAGAATTGTCTCCCGCTCTTTGAATAACATTGCTTCATATCAGAAGTACAATGACTCTTTGCAGGCCCAAGATACAATACTGTACCAGGATTATCTCCTAGAGTAATTACTTTCTTCAGAGTCTTTGTTGCAGGGTTACCATCATTATCTTTTGCTGTTAGGGTTATGCTTAATTCAGCACTTGCTGGTCTAAGTGAAATATTTCTAAATGTACAAATGAATGTGTCTCCAGATTCTTTCACACATCCTGCTTCAATATTTTTGTAAGGAATATTTACTGCAGGATTAATGTTTAAATTTGATAAATCACCATAAACATTACTAGTATTAAGGCTCGTATCCGTTATTTGTACAACTACATCACCATCTGTTTCTGCATTTGTTGAAAGTACTGTTAATTCTTCTCCGCCCTTCATTATTTTGAATGTGTTTGCAATCAATGGAGGCCTAAAATCGCCACTAATCTCTTTTGGACCTGGTCTATACTCATTTCCTACCCTATCTCTAACTATTACTGAGTATCGCACTTTATCATTGTATGAATTTGAGAAATTTTTGAAAAACGTTCCAGAAACAGTACAATTTTCTGTTGTTATCTCTATTGGAGGAAATATAGGCCTATTTTGAACATCTATTTCTAGATATCCTATACCTGAGCCCTCACAAGCTGTTTTACCTTCTGAAGTATCGGTAAGATAATCTGTGAAGCTATAATCAAAGTATAAACCATTACCGTCCTTAGTAACATTGAAATAATCTTCTTGCGGAGCCAATCCATCTATGTATAAGTTTCCAGTCAATATTGCTGGAGTTCCACTTTCTTGCTTTAATACGAACGGAATGTTTTCTATATTGGTATTTATATCGGTTGGGCGGAATGGATGTAAACAATTCACTAAACCAGTCACGTTATTAAACGTGCATCCATCTAGAGGTATTTCCGCATAATTTTCAGTATTCTGACCAACAACAAAACTTACATTACTATTCGCAGTTACGTCAATCTTAATTGAATCTCCCTCTCTACTCGCAAATCCAGAAACACCATTATCATCACTAATAGTATAATTTAGCATGGCCATCGCATGTGCTGTAAAAAATGTTAATGATATAATTAGATAAATTGATGCTATAGCGAAATATTTCTTTAAATTTGCTAGATTCTTTTTATTCATGTTAGACTAAGCCAATAAGCATATTATATCATACTACTATATACACCATCACCCACAGTGTTATATCTAATTATTGTTCAATTACGACGTTCAACTGATGGCAATAAAAATACCATCTTACTTTGTTGGTATACACTAAGTTCTGG
>JANNSE010000096.1:0-3177 GCA_031402215.1 Candidatus Woesearchaeota archaeon
GGAGCATTCGTACTATTATTATTGGTATTATTAACTACAACTATATTTAGTAGAACACCGCAAAAAAGTAGTCTTGTCAAAAGACCTAATCCTTTTGGGGATGTACATCCTGTTATGGCATTAGAAGGAATCGGTCCAAAATACAATAAAGAACTTCATGCAATGGGAATAAAAAATACAAAACAATTATGGGAAGCAGATGCTGTTAAAGTAGCGCACAAAACAGGTGCACCACTACAGTCAGTTAGAAGCTGGCAACAAATGGCAGAATTAGCTAGTGTAAAAGATATTGGACCACAATACGCTGAACTTCTAGAGAGATCAGGTGTGCATAGTATAGGACAGCTTAGAAGTTATGAACCAAGTAAATTACTTAGAATGGTTAATCAAAAACAAGATTCTCTTAAAATAAATATTCAAGGAAATTCTCCAGGTCATTCTACTGTAGAACACTGGATAGATGAAGCACGTGATCATAAGTTCACTGAGGCTAGAGAGGGGCAAACAGCATAAGTATTGGTATAAAATATAATAGCAATAAAATATTATTGCATATAATACAATTAAAATCTGTAATTAAAAATAATTGAGTAATCATGGAGGAATGATACAAATGGAATCACACGCAGTAAAAGGAATTGGAGAAGACTTCAATGCAGTAAAAAAAGAAATAGTTTCTGAATTTGATAAAGCAAAGGCAAAAATAACAGAAGCACAAAATCATGCCGAGAGCTACATTGCAGAGAACCCTAAAAAAGCAACAGCTATTGCAGTAGGAGTCGGGGCAGCTATTGGAGCAGCAGTGACGGCTTATTTGATGAAAGAAAAACATCATCATAACAAAGTAGCTGATGAAAAAAAAGCAGCAGTAGCGCAAGAGTAAAATCATCAATTATTAGCACGACAAAACATCTTAAACAAAAAAACAGAATCAAATAAGGGAATAAAATGAAAAAAATGCATAAGAAAGGTTTAGGCGGATGGTTATTATCGGCTCTATTATTTTTTATACTCGCTATTTTTGCCGGTTTATTCGGATTTGGTGTCATTTCAGGAGCATCATTTGTAATTGCTAAATGGTTAGCTATAATCTTTGTAGTATTATTTGTAATTTCGGTGATAGCGCACGTAATTAAAAGAGCTTAATTTTTTTATTTTTTTTATTGAAAATATTATACTTTGAGTTTGAATATTAAAAATATACACTTTAGGGAGAATTAAAATGAAACAAAAAACATTATTTATAGGATCAGTATTTGCAATATTATTTTTAGCAATGATGACTGCATGCACAACGCAGCCTAGTCCAATAACACCAACACCAACAAATGGGCGTGTTGTGATGACAGTTACAGACGCTGCAGCCAACATGGGTGCAATTTCTAGTATAGTTGTTGTCATAAATAAAGTCTCACTTCACAGCGATGCTCAAGGTTGGGTAGATGTATCGACAGCAACACAAACATATGATTTATTAGAACTTAAAAGAAGCGAAACTAATGCGCTTTTAGCAGATTTATCTTTAGCTCCTGCTCGTTATGATCAAATTAGACTTTATGTTTCGAGCGTTACAATAACTGATACAAGCGGTAATTATGATGCAAAGATGCCCTCTAATGTTCTACGTCTAAATGGAGAAATTGTTGTATTAGCAAATAAAACAGCTACAGTATCTTTGGATTTTATAGCTGATGAATCAGTACACAAAACTGGTAAAGGTCAATACATTTTAGCACCAGTAATACAATTAGAATCTAGAACTGATGGTGGAGCAGATACTTCAAAAAGCGATAATGTACGTCTTTTCAATGGGGCAGTTCAAACAAGTTCACGTGTGGGAATGGATAGTTTAGGCAATCTTGTTATTGGTGGAAAACTTCCTCCTTTCTTAGAGATAAATGAGGATGGAACAATCAGTGGCACAGAAAATAAATTAGTACCAAAGAATACTAGTAATGCGCCACCTAATCCGAATGATTTGAACAGTAGAATTGCACCATAAAAATATTTTATGTTTTTTTTACTATTTAATTATTGTATTGTTTAGTTAAATTAATTGGAGGAAATAAAATGGCAAAAATAAGTAGAGGCGGAAGAATGACCGCAGCAAAGAAGAGAGCAGCAAAAAGTCCCGGTGGAAAAGGACCAGTAAAGAAGAGACCAGCAGGAAAGAGAATAATGAAGACGTAAAATTTGGAAAATAGAATAAAAGATTCGGGGTGATGTTATGATATATGTAAATCAGTTTGGGATGTTAAGAATAGTTGATGAATCAGGTGATTTGTACAATAATAGTATATCGGAAGAAACAATTGAAGTTATTGATTTTAGAGGATAAGTTTAGAGCACATTCAGAAAACAAGATGTGTATAAAGTATGAGGTGAACAATGGCAAAAATAAAAACATCAAATAATTTGTTAAGAAAAGAATCGACAAACACATCAGATGTACGAGAAGACAGGATCTTGGTTGGAGGAAAATTTTATCCTGTTAATGAAAATAATATTAACGAATTTTTTATCGTATAAATATTTTTTATTTTATTTATCATACACGTGGCTACGTGTTTATCTTCGTGACTAAACTATGATTATCAACAAATTATCATACATTGGTTGATTATATCTACCAACGTTTATTATAGTAAAGTGCTTTAAGTATATTTAAGATACGGTATTGTCTGGGAATGTTATAGGGGGAATTTAAAATGAAATCTAGTAAGAATTATCAAACATCTATTATGAGAAAAAATGTAATAAAATATCTGTTATTAGGAGGAATTTAAAATGAAACAAAATAAGTTATTATCAAGTATATTCGTATTTACCATGGTTTTTTTACTAATGGCATTTAGTGTATTTGCTGCACAACTACCTGTTAATCTTGGAACAGCAGAAGATTTTGCCATATTAGCAAATACAGGAATTTCAACTACTGGAGTAACTTCAATTATTGGTGATATTGGAGTTGGTCCTGCAGTTACCGCCACTGCAATCACAGGATTTGGGCTAATACTGGATTCTTCTAACGAATTTTCAACATCAGATCCAACATCTCTTGTTACAGGAAAAGTATATGCATTCAACTATGCAGTTCCTACTCCGGCTAAAATGAATACAGCTAGTCTCGATATGGGAACAGCATTTACTGACGCTCAAGGAAGAACGCATACAACT
>JANNSE010000097.1:0-13891 GCA_031402215.1 Candidatus Woesearchaeota archaeon
GAATACATGATTGAATTTAATGAATCCGAATCAATGGGTCCAACGCTTGGTACTGGAATAACTGAAACAGATTTGAGTATGATGTTATCGTTTGCTCGTCAAGTTGATGATATGTATATAGAACGTGGAAAATTGATTATTTATATTGAAAACACTATGCTTGCTTATTGTCCTAATGTATATTCATTGACTGGAGGATTAATTGGAGCTAAACTTTTGGAGAAAGCACATTCATTAAAACACATGGCCTTTTTGCCATCGTCAACTATTCAATTACTAGGAGCTGAAAAAGCATTATTTAGACATTTAAGAAATAAAAAAATCAGACCGCCAAAACATGGTTTAATATTAAGTCATCCAACGGTTATGGACGCAAAGCGTGCAGATCGTGGAACAGCGGCAAGAATGTTTGCAGCAAAAATTTCAATTGCAGCAAGAGTTGATTATTTCCATGGAGAATTCATAGGAGATCAATTGCGAGAAGAATTAGAGAAGAAGTTGAAAGGATAGAATGCCACAAGTAACACAATTTAAACATTTCAAAGGCGTCTTTGAATTGAGAAGCGGTAATCGAACTACTTTACTAACTAAGAATATGACTCCTGGAAAAATTGTTTATGGTGAATCATTATTTTATGATAAAGATGAACAAGGCAATAAAGTTGAGTATCGTGAATGGGTTCCTAAGAGAAGTAAACTTGGCGCATCATTGATGAAAGATGTTTCTCAAATTGGAATGAAAGAAAATGATTATATTCTATACTTAGGATGTTCTACTGGAACAACTGTAAGTCACGTTTCTGATATTGTCGGACCAAATGGTTTAGTGTTCGCATTAGATTTTGCTCCAAGAGTATTAAGAGACATGGTGTTTGTTGCAGAGGATAGAAACAATATTGCTCCAATAATGGCTGATGCAAATAAACCAGAAAGCTATGCGCACTTAATCTCAGAAGTTGATACAGTATTTATGGATATTGCACAAAAGAATCAGGCTGAAATATTCATCAAGAATTGTAAAGCATTCCTAAAACCAGGCGGCTTTGGTCTATTAGCTTTAAAGGCTAGAAGCGTTGATGTTACTAGAAATCCAAAAGATGTATTCAGAGAAATCAGAGCAAAACTTGAAAGAGAATTTGCAGTCGTAGATTATCGTGAATTAGATCCATTTGAAATGGACCACGCAATGTTTGTCATCAAGAAAAAGGATGATTCTGTTTCTAAAGATAAAGAATTTAAGAAAAAATAAAATAATAATAAAAAATATTTTATGCTGCCTTATAATCTATTTTCGTATTTAATTCTCGCACGTTATTTGTAATAGCTACATCCCATTCTTTTGGAGGAGCTTGTTTAGCCTTAATCCATGGATGTGTAATTTCGCTTGAGCTATTAATTCTTGCTAGATACATTGGATACTTTTCTAATCTTAAAGTATGTAATACTTGATCCAAAGATCCTCCTTGACCACCGACGCCTGGAATTAATAACATCATCTCATTCTTTGCAAAGAATGGCGCTATATGTATTAATTCATCTGGAGCAGTAGCTCCGAACACTGCGCCCACGCCTTTATATTCTTTTGACCATTCTAGAATTTTATCTGCAACAGCCTCATATAAGAATGGTGCTTCTTGGTCTATATATCCTGATATATTTTCATATAATAATGAACCAGATTTTGCATCGCCACTTGCTATATTGTCTTGAACTAGTCTAGTTAATCCTTCACTAAATTTCACTCTGTCTTTTATAGTTCTCAAATTTTGGAAATCTGCTCCACCAGGGTTTGATGTTCTATCCAACACATATATTCCTAGACCCGTTTTTACGAATGGCATTACAGAGTCAGTACCCATATAGGGTGCTACTGTTAATGCATCTGGTTTCCAATTAACCCCTACCTTTGCATAATTTTCTGAAGATTTAGCAATATCTCCTTTTTTATAATCTAGAATAATTGGTACGTTTGGAAATGATTCTCTTATTAGAAATATTGTTTCTTCTAATGTTTTTGAACCTTCATACCATTCAGTTTGTGGATTATTATGCATCTCAAAGAATCCTTGATTTGGTTTGAATGCTCCAGGAGATACTCCTTCTTCTTTCATTCTGCGGAATATTTTATCATAAAACTCTATGGTGCCTAAATGGAACCTGCGATGTAGACTGTTAGGTAAAGCTTCCATTACAGGATCAAGTCCCATGCAAACAATACTTCCGGTGCTATTTGCTGACTCTTTCAACATATTGATATAATTCATGTTTGGTTGTTTAATCTCATCTGTTGTATCTGCCATTTTATTTACCTCGTATTTTATTTCTTCTCAACTTTTGGGAAACCTCTGTTGTTTCCCCATTCGAAAGGGTCTGCTCTCCATTCTTCTAACATTTTTACTTGTAAATTAGTTAGATATCCTGTATCTTTTGCTACTTGCAATAATTTATCGTATGTTAATGCGGCGTGTACTTTACATGGTGTTAATAACCTGTTTCCGTCAGAATCGTATGGTGCTACGCCTGCGAACATATTGGTTGCTTTATCCAAATTATATGTGAATATTGCAAAACAATTATCTATTGTTCCATTTGCATTTCTTATTGCCTGTACGGCTTTTACAGAACTTCCGCCTGTAGAGACTAAATCTTCGATTAGTAATACATTCTTGCCTTTCAAATCTGATTCATCTGGTATTCCTTCGATTTGATTTTGTAGTCCGTGTTTTTTTGGTTCGTCTCTTACATAGATTAATGGTTTTCCTAATTTGTCAGCTAATGTTGTTGCTGGTGGAATTCCTGATGTTGAAGTTCCTGCAATTATGCTTGGATATAATTCGTGAATAGTCATTAGAGTCCCAAAAATTTCTGCAACTTGTGATCTATAATCTGCATTACATAATAACAATCTATTATCGTTGTATATTGGCATTCTATATCCTGAAGCCCATTGGAATGGATTTGCCGGTCTTAATTTTATAGCGCCTATTTTTAAAGAATTCATTGCTAAGTTTGTACTAAGATTATCTAGGTGTTTTATATAACTGTCAATGTTATCGTTCATATTAATCCCCCACAACTACTGATATCTCAACCCGGCCAGTCATATTTAAATATTTTACTATTCTAAAGTTTATACAGATAGCTTCGCTGAAAGCGAACTATCACTTTTGGCGCGGCTTTTTGTAAATGCTCAGAAATCTGTGATTTCTGGCACGCGGAAATGTATACCTACATTTCCTTGCGAGGCGCAGTGAAAACATTTTTAAAACAATATGATTCTATTGTATTATGATTAAGCTTTACAATACTATGAGTAGGAAAAAGGAAGAGTTTGTTCCAATTAAAGAGGGTCATGTTGGAATGTATACTTGTGGTCCTACTGTATATTGGTATGCACACGTTGGAAACTTCAGATATTATCTATTCGTAGACGTTCTTAAGAGAACATTCATGTACAACGACTATAAGGTCAAGCATGTAATGAATGTTACTGATGTAGGTCATCTTACAAGCGACGCAGATACTGGTGAAGATAAATTATTAGTTGGCGCAAGAAGAGAAGGAAAAACACCAATAGAAATTGCAAGATTCTACGAAGCTGAATTCTTCAAGGATGCACATAAATTAAATATTATGCTTCCAGATACGACTTGTAGAGCAACAGAGCACATCAAGGAAATGATTAAACTTGTTCAACAATTAGAACACAATAATATGACTTACATTGCAAACGGTAATGTATATTATGATATTAGTAAGTTCAAACCGTATGGAAAATTAGCTATGTTAAAACTAGATGACTTAAAGGCAGGAGCAAGAGTAAATGTAGATGAACACAAGCGTAATCCACATGATTTTGTATTATGGTTCACAAGAAGCAAATTTATCGATCACGATATGCAGTGGCCTAGTCCTTGGGGTAATGGTTATCCTGGATGGCACATTGAGTGTTCAGCAATGAGTATGAAATATCTTGGAGATCACTTCGATATACATTGTGGTGGCGAGGATTTAGTACCAGTACATCATACTAATGAGATTGCACAATCTGAAGGAGCAACAGGTCATAAGTGGGTAAATTATTGGGTGCATTCAGCATTCTTGATAAATGATAAAGGTAAGATGTCAAAGAGCACTGGAGAAATATTAACTCTAACTTCACTTGAAAGACAAGGATATAGTCCAATAGATTACAGATACATGTGTCTAAATACACACTACAAGACTCCATTAACATTCAGTATGGAAGGAATGGCATCAGCAAAGAATGCATTCGCTATATTGAAAGAAAAAGTATTAGATTTCAGAAAATCAGACAAAGAAATTGTAAATACTGGTTTAATCGATAAATATCATGCAGAATTCTTAGATGCAATAAACGATGACTTGAATACTCCAAAAGCATTAGCTATAGTTTGGTCTGTAGTAAAAGAAAAAGAATTCAACGATAGAGAGAAATACTTAATGTTAATAAATTTTGATTTAGTATTAGGATTAGGATTAAAAGACTTACAACACGAAGACATTATCGTTCCTGAAGAAGTAATGAGTATAGTTCGTGAGAGAGAACGAGCAAGAAGACAAAAAGACTTCAAGAAGAGTGACCAATTAAGAGACGTCATCAAGATGATGGGATTCCACGTTAATGATACAGAAGACGGTCCAAGATTGAAGAGAGTATAAGTTATTAACCTATTCTTTAAATTTTTACTTGAGAATTATATGCATCTATTACTTTATTTATTTTCTCTTCTAATTCTGAACTCTGCGGTTTTATGGTTATTTCCATTTTTGACACAGAAAGATATTTTCTTGCAGGATTATTTCTGTTATGTTCGTTCATCTTCTCTTCCGCAGGATCCGAAAGCTTATAGAATTTGAATGTCATCATCGTCCCATCAGCCAATCTGAACATTGTAGAACCATAAAGTGCTGGTTCGGTATTTATTTTTGTTGGGACATAGATTTGGTCTATGAAGGGTTTTTTTCCCATAAGACCACATTCGGCTTTTATATTTATGTATATGTGTTGTATTTTTGATAGATTACTAGCTCCATTGAATATAGAATTTACAACAATTGGCTCAATATTATTATTCCCATTTCCGTTTCCAGATTCATTGTTAGGCATATTTTTGGGATGTTTTATCGGTTTAAAAAATTATCATTTTGTTCTATTTTAACCTAAAATTTTATAAACTCAGTTCTATAAACCAGAGTATGGTGAAGCTTCGTAGCGCAGTATTGTTCTCAGGTGGGAAAGATTCATGTTTAGCATTAGATTACGCTCTAAAGCACACAACTGTCAAATGTTTAATTATCATGCAATCAAAGAATGCAGAAAGCTACATGTTCCACACTCCAAATATCGAGTGGGCAAAGACTCAAGCAGAATGTACAGGAATTCCGTATATAGTTCAACTTACTGCTGGAGAAAAAGAAAAAGAACTCAAAGACCTCGAGACAGCGATAACAAAAGCAAAAACTAAATACAAGGTTCAAGCAATAGTCACAGGTGCAATAGAATCAATATACCAAGCATCAAGAGTTCAGACAATCACAAACAATCTAGGTATGGAATGTTTTAATCCACTATGGCAAAAAGATCAAATTGAATTACTTGAAGTATTAATTAAGAAAAAATATGAAATAATTATTAGTAGTATTGCTGCTGATGGTCTTACTGAAAAATGGCTTGGTAGAAGAATTGATGACGTGGCTGTTTCAGAATTAAAAATCTTGAGTAAGAAATTTGGTTTTAATCCCGCATTTGAAGGAGGAGAAGCTGAATCAATGGTATTAAACGCGCCATTTTTTAAGAAGAGAATATTAATAAAAAAAGCAAAAAAAGTAATGACTGGTGAAAATACAGGATATTATGATATTAAAGAAGTGGAATTAAAATAACTTAACCTGATAATATCCTCTCTTAATTTTTCGTATTAAGTTCTTATCCTCGTATCTTAGTAAATTGCATGACGGACTCTTATAACCGATACGTTTCATTTCTTTAATGAAATCTCTTCTATAAAAACATCTCTTCTTGTCAGAAATTCTGTTTATTACATCTAGTGTGTAATATTGTGGATTGTTGCCTCGGATTTCTTTCATTTCTTCTAATAGTTCATTCTTGCGCTCGGAAATAAAGCCTATATCTTTAATGAATTTATCAATATTATTTGCGTAAATAAATAACACCCACCTCGCACTTATTTTGCCTGCTCTAAATCCCGTACTATTTTTTCTAATAGCTTCAAGACGTAGTTGACTGTCTATGTCGAAATGTCTCTTTAATAGAATTTGCTCACCTAGCAATACATTAGGAGGATAATTTTTTATCTTATTAAACAAAACAGGATATTTTGTTTTGATTTCTGATAAATAGATTCTTTTAGTTATCGGTAAGTTCTCGTTCGAAATATATTCGCTTATGTTATTGTATCTTGAAAGCTTAATATATCTTTTATGTCTTTGTTTATCAAAGATAGGGCTTCCTTCAGCTTCAAATGCTATTCTTAGATATTCTCTAGAAAAATCTTTATTTTCTAATATAAGACGCGGAATATATCTCGGCACAGGTATAATATACCTTAATATAGCTGGTGCTCTCGACCTTAGAAAACCTTTGTTATAATCTTCTGTGATTAATTTCGATGTATCTTCCGATATAATGCCTTTTATGCTGCTTTTAAACATTTCATGGAAGAATAATTCTGGAACATTTACTGCGAACTCCGATTTATAGTACCCCTCAGATACCATAAGAGAGTATAATCTGACGTAGTGAATATTATTTAAATGAACAGGAAAACGAATACTAAATTGTTTATGTCCTGATATCCCTCTGATGTTAGTTATTAAGGGAGTTATATCATCATGTACTTGACTTTGCTTAAGTCTTCTTATGCTTGTAAACTCACCAAGTCTTTTTATGTCCTTTGGGAATGTTTTAAGCTTGAGCTGTATGGAATCTGGAAGATCCGACCATTGTATAGTGTTGGAATTAGGACTGCTTTCTATATAACCCTCAATATTTAAATCTTTATTAAACATTTTAAATCACCGAATTATTATGGTCGAAACTGCGTAAATAATTTAAAGCTCACGGTCGAATGTCCAGTGAGCGAAATTATAATTTGGCCGTTGAGACACGTTTAAGGCGATTTAAAATGTAAGATTTAAATATTCGAGATATACTATGCATATTATATTGTGTTATGTGCGGGTTTGAAGGTGGCATTGTAATGCACATAGAAGAGCTACGATGAAAGAATCAATTAAAGAAAACAAAGAGGATTTAGGAAAAATGCGCGGATTTAGCAGAGTTACTGCTGCGATAATTATAATTATGGCAATAGTCCTTATATTAGTTTTCTTAGTTTTATTTAGAATAAATTTTATGGTGGGCGAACAATTAAGAATAACGCTTACTCCAGAATATTCTGAAGTTCAAACTACAAGCCCAGGGACTGTTCCTTTTGAAGTTGATGTTAAATTATACAACAAATTTGTGTGTGATGCTATATGTACTTATACTCTAACGGATTTGTCTTACGATGTGCTTTTAGATAATGGAACGTTTAATTCTAAAGCATACAAAAGTAAGTTTTATTCGTTTAACATTCCTCTAGACTATTATGGTTCTGGTACAAACGCTTATCTATACAGATTAGAATGTAAGAATATTCAGACTACTTTATGTCCTGCAAACAATGATTTATTAGTAAGAAAATCCTTGTTAACAGTAACTTATACTCCATCAACAGAACAATTGTCTGCAAGAGATTTCACTGAAAAAAATTATGTCGTGATATCTGAAAATATTGTTAATGCATCTAAACTCATAGAGTCTGAAATTCAGATAATTGATTCAACAAGCATTGCCTTCAACAGCTCACAGTATTATGCATTAAAATCAGAACGCGATACGTTATTAGAATCAGTAGACGGATTAATATCTATATGGAGAAACGGAGACTTTGTTTCAACAAAATCTTATATGGTTGATATACATTTACTGAATAGAACAGCTAATCTATTGTCCAGTGCCGTACAATATGATTTATACTTGATACAAACTATAGAGAATCATAATATGCTCTTGACAGAATTGGTTTCAATACGTTCTTCATTGCAAGAGTATAATAAAATTTTATCACTTAACATGTTTAATATTAATGCATCTACACGTAATTCGCTTACAAAAGCCTTGCGAGACGGTAATGCTGCAATCAATCAATTCGAGAGTAAAAATTATAATCACGGACTTTTATATCGTGATGTTTTAGATATTAGCAATAATATAATAAATAATAATAAAATGGTTATTACCAACACGAACGCAGAACTTTCAAGAGATCTTCCAGCAATATATATTTACTCGAATATGTTATGTATGTTACAAGATTCCAACTCAACAACAAATTCATCTACTAACTCCACTAATTCTACTAAAACCAAGACTACTGATTTTTGCAATTTCAATTATGCTTTAAACACAGGTACGTTAGCAGATGCTTCAACAAAATTAACAAACATATGTGGTCGAGTATCGTCTATATTGGATGATATGCCTTCTACTGTTTCAGGCAACGATTCAAAAGAAACATTATTATTACAATATAAATTATTGATAGATTATGAATCTATAGCTAGTACTGCTGGAAAACATCCTATATTAACATATTATTCTACTTACCTTAGAGATTCATTAAAAGATTTGTATAATATCACTGATCCAGAAACCCTTCTGGTAGGATACAAATTTAATCAAAGTAAATTCGAATTAACATTCAATCGAAATAATTTGATATTGGCTGACATTAGAGATATAAAAGATTTGTGTCACGATAATGTTTCTGTAACTGCTCTTACAACATTAACTGTTAAGTATTATAACTTACCAACAACTAACTCTTCCGAGTCTGTTTCTGGTTCTAAACCTGCACTTATCGCAACTCCTCCGGAAATTGTGCCACAATGTTGTATGTACGGAAAATGTCAATCTTGCGAGAAAAAACCTGTACAAAATCCTGTGATATTATTACACGGTCACTCGTTTAATAAAGATGTGCATGCATATCAATCCATAGAAACATTCAATAGTTTTGAAAAAGCATTTAGTACTGATAAAATTTATTTCTCTATAGGATTGCTTGTAAAAAATAATAATTCTACTGCAGGGGTATTGGGGCATTTCTACGTTCCTCTAATAAGTAAACCGACTTATTACTTAGAATCATATAACAGTTTACTAGGCTTGACAACAAGCGAGGCAAAGACGGGCAACATCGATACGTACGCGTTAAGATTAAAAGAATCCATAGATTATACGATGTATATTACTGGTAGTGATAAAGTGGACATTGTTGCACATTCTATGGGTGGCTTAGTTGTTAGAAGATATATTCAAGTATTTGGAACACAGAATCTTGGCACTGTAATACTCATTGGCACTCCTAATAATGGTGTAGGTGATAAGACGTATACTCTGTGTAAAATATTTGGTGCATTAAACGAGTGTGAAGATATGCGTGCTGACGGAATATTCATAAAAAAACTTAACGATTATTCAAATCAACCCGATATTAAGAATCTTTACCTAGTCATCGGTAAAGGTTGTGATACAGACGGAACAGATGGTGATGGAGTTGTTTCAGTAAATAGTTCTCGAATGAATGTTCCAGAGAACAGAATCTTATATGTGGATGGAAAATGTAGCGGTACAACGCTTTTACACAACGAGATGTTAAATATCGAAGAGTATCCTGAAGTGTATGCATTCGTAAAAGAGAAATTGGCGAAGTGATTAAATGATATTAATAATTAACATTTGCAAAGAAGAAATGCATTATTTTGAATTCGTAAAACCTGTAGAGGATATTCTATTGAAGGCAGAAGTTCCATTCGTAACAAAATCTTATACTGAAATAACAAAGAAAGATTTAGATTCTTCTCATAGAATAATAATTACAGGGACATCGTTAAAAGACATGTCTTATTCTACTCCAAAAAACATTTCGAAATTCAAATTCCTATTATCATATACTAAACCTGTTCTTGCTATCTGTGGTGGAATGCAATTATTGTGCATGATTCACGGATGTAAACTCGTTAAAGGTCAGAGCATAGGACTTCATAGCATAAATTTTAACGCGGAGTTTCTGGGTGTAAAAGGCTCGAGAGAAGTATACGAGTTACACAATATGGGTGTGAAAGATGATGTTATATTAAAGAAATCATTCAATATGTATGCAAAGACTGAGATAGTTGATAAAAACAAAAAAATCGAAATTGCTCAAGCAGTAAAACATAAGCATTTCAAGCATTATGGTACTTTATTTCATCCAGAGGTGCGCAATAAGGATTTGATAGTAAACTTTTTATATGCCTAACCTGGATGTTTAGTGAGATTCTGATGATTAAAAAGGGTGGAAAGAAAGTAGCTTTGGTATTTGTAGTTCTATTCATATTCTTAACCATATTCTTTGTAGCTTCAGCAGCATTTACAAGTGCAGTCTCACATCCTAAGTATCAAAATATAGCGGACAAAATAAACGTCGAAGGAAGAGCAAGAGTAATAATCGTATTTGAGCAAGAACAAGCAGATACACCAGTCAATAAACATTCTATACGAATAAAATCAACGCATGAACGTTCTGGATTAGGAGTACAAGGAGTAGAGACTATTGATTCTGATTCTATCGTTTCTGAGGTTCAAGGATTTGAAAAACGTGCAAAACTTAATGGAATGGATGCATATGTCGGAGAATTAAGTAGTGATGGTTTAGAAGAGTTAAAACTTAAAGGACAAAATAGTGGTTTAAGTGTCCAAGTATATGAGGATAAAGCTTATAGGTTGACAGACGGATTGCCTAATGAAGAGTCATCAGAATTTGGTTTAATGAGTACGAAGTATTCTCTCTCACAACCAGGTAATCTTGCAGAGTTAGAAACATGTATAGATACTGTTAGTGCAAATTATTCTTGGGATACACTTAACATTACTGGAAATAATATCACTGTGGCAATACTTGATACTGGAATAAATTGGACTAATGCCGCTCTAGGCGGATGTTATGGTAATGGTACAAACGATAGTTGTAAAGTTTTTGATGGAATAGATTATTACAATAGAGACGGAAGTCCACCTTGGGATAGAAATACACACGGCACAGGAATTGCTGGAATATTATCGGGAAACGGTTCCAGTGTACCCGGGGGTAGTCCAAAAGGTGTTGCGCCTGCATCAAGATTATTGGCTGTAAAAGTTTGTAATGATGACGCGGGAAATGGAGTTGTTTGTTACACTTCCGATATAATGGACGGTATAACTTGGGCCGTAGATCATAATGCAAGCATAATCTCTTTATCAATTGGGTCAGGCGATGAAGATGTAGGAAATACTGGTAGAGATTTATTATCTGAAAAAATTAATTGGGCTGTCGATAATAATGTTGTTGTGGCAATTAGTGCTGGTAATAAGGGTCCTGGCTCCTCAACAATTAGTACTCCTGGCGTTGCAGAAAAAGCTATCACAGTTGGAGCAATATATACTAGTTTAACACCACAAACTTCTGATGACTTACTGTGGTATGAAAGTGGTTCCGGTCCATCGTCATTCGGTAGATTGGATCCAGAGATTGTTGCACCTGGCGCCGATTATATTTATTCTACTGCACAATCCGGGATGGCATTCATGGCTCCCGGAACAAGTTTTTCTACTCCTTTTGTTAGTGGAGCAGCAGCACTATTGTTAGAACAAGCTAAAAATCGAGGAATATCATTAACACCATTACAAGTTAGAGCAATATTAATGCAATCTGCAGGATACATTTATGGAACAGTATTTGATCGTGGCGCCGGAGAATTAAATATTCAGAAAGCATTAACACTTAACGCGTATGCGTTAGTTCGTCACGTAAATACTTACGGTAACGAAGTTGATAATGATAGATGGGAATTTATAATTACACCTTATTCTACAAATTACGCTAACTTGACAATATTCAACAATAATGATTATAATATTACTTTGAATTCTACAATAGAATCATTCTATAATATGGAAAATGATAATAGTTTGAGTGGATCACAATTAAAGATAAATTCATCAATTAACATAAGTAATAATACTAATATTACAATACAAATTAATTTCACTCTAGATAATTTTGCTTCTGTTTATGCCGCAACTTATGGCGGTCTAATTATATTGAATGGTTCTGGAGATAATGGTACTGCAAATGTTTCAAAAATAATCAAGATCCCTGTAATTATAACTGTCCCAATATATAATCAGGCATATTTACAGAGAAATATTACTGAAAGACCTTCTGTATATTCTTATTGTTATTATAGTGTTCCATCAAGAGGTATTGGTGCAACGATAAATTGGTCTGATAGTGATAATTGGTTGAAGCTAGAGTTGTATAATTCTTCAGGAAGTTTCATTACTAGCAGTAATTCTAGTGATGTAAATACACAATTTGCCTCGAATGGTTCTAATAATACTATAAGTTGGCTTAGGATATATGGACATATTGATTATGACTATTACTATTATAATGCTCCTGTTCCATTTACGATGAATGTCACAACGTTCAGTAATGCGGCTCCTACTATTACAAATATTTCTCCAATTACTGGTTACTTGAATGGAACTGATACATTCTTATTTTATCGACCTAATAATTTGACTTTAAATATTACTTACAATGATACTGATGGTGATATTGTCAATGTAACTATAAACGATACAGGGTATGTGCTGATTGATAATTCTTCAGGTTCAGATCCTTATGTTACTTTCAGAAAACTATACAATGTTAATTTGCCAAGAACATCTTCAATAACAATTACATTAACTGATACTTATAATGCTACATATACTAAAAATATTACAATCTTATTATATACTCAAAATATATCAATTAACAGTTATACTCCTACAAACAGTACAATGTATGTCAGAAGGAATGATTCAATAAATTTCACGATAAACATTACAGAGTCAAGTAATCAAACTTTATACTATTATTGGTGGATTAACAACACTTTAAACTCTACAGCCAGTAGCATTAATCAGAATCAGAGTTTTATTTTTAATACGACAGGATATTCAGGAACATGGTATAACATTAGAGCATTTATCTCAAACAGCAACACTGTTAACACTACGAACGAGACCGTTCTTCCTTGGACTGTCTATTTAGATAGTTTACCTCCAACTATAACCATTCAGAGTCCTCCATCTTATCTTAATCAATCAAAAGTTGATATAAACTTTACACTTAATGATCCGTCACCATCGGTGGGAATAAATAATTGTTGGTATACATTAAATGGATCATATAATGATGCAGATTATAATTATGCTAGCGGTAGCATAGCATGTAATAACACTCCGATATATCTAGGTAACGGCCCATATACTATATATCTCTATGCAAATGATAGTCTTGGAAACAGCAATTTTACAAGTACAGGATTTTATGTGAATGATACTTCAATGCCTGTCATTACTGTTTCTCCATCATCGCCTAGTGGAACATTATCGTCATCCACTACGCTTGTTACATTAGCAGTGTATACTGATGAGAGTGCAACATGTAAGTATAGTCCGTATACTGATATAGATTATAGTTCTATGGGTTATGCATTCAGCGATTCCGTAACTAATCACACGACACCATTTGCCGTAACAGCGGGGAATACTTACAATATATCGGTCCGATGTATTGATATTGCTAACAATGCTAAGTTGAAAACTTGGATAAAAGATGACATTGATGATGAGATTGGTTTATTAATAAATAATGACCAAGATCAATATATCTTCACAAAAGAAACATATGAAAATATTGATTTAATGATGTAAACAATTGAAAGT
>JANNSE010000098.1:0-3285 GCA_031402215.1 Candidatus Woesearchaeota archaeon
CATTTAGAACCAATAGATCAAACAGTAGATATATCTAAAGGCGCTTCACATGATGCTGTTGCTAAAGCATTCAAAGAATTAGGATTAGAAGTTTCAACTAAGAAATCAAAACCTAAGACTGAGAAACCTAAGCCAAAAGCACGTAAGGCAAAGACTCACGCTGCTCCAAAGAAGGAGAAAAAGGCAAAGGTTGTAAAGAAGAAGGAATAAATCTTCTTTTAATTTTTTTATTTATAAATAAAGTTTTCTTTCTAAAGTAGTAACCAAAAGAAATATAAAGGACCTAATCCAAGATATCTCATATGGAATCCTTGGGGGGAATCAATAAAGTCTGGTTGCTTGATAGCATCATTAATGATTTTCCAAATTATGAAAATATAGATTTAGGAATCTCTCTCGATGGAAAAGTATATTTTGAATCAACAGACACTAAAGATATTTATTCTAACTTATTAACTTCTGAACCTAATCCAAAACGCGAAGGATCCACCGTCACATTTAGAAAATATAGTGGAAAATTATTTGTACCTGCAACAGCAGGAATAGCCATAGTTCAGAGTGTAATAAATCTGAAAGGCATAACTGCGTCTCCAATGCAAATAGTAGGTAATGGAGAAATCAACCTAATAATAGATAAAAAAAGTGGCTTAGAATTATGTTTGGATTGCAACGGCGTTATTAGAATAAATGATGAATTGAGAAGTCTGCCCTCAGATAGTCCAAATGGATATATGGTCGGTAGAGAATATAGAGAATTAAGAGAAGACTACATAGAATATTTATCTAGAAAAATAGTTCTTCCAAAAATTAATACCGATAAATCCGCTGGATTTAAGACTGCTGATTTTTCTAAATCAATATTAACTGACGATAGTTTGGACGTGTGCGCTTATCATAAAGTTGTAAGTATGATTATTGCTTCAGGAGTATGTAACATATTTTACATACCTCCATTCGAAACTACTCCAGAAGGATTTAAGCTTCACATAAAGAAAAACCTTTACGAACAATTAGAGAAAGATCTAAAAGAAGGCAAAGAAAATCCTAATTCAAATAACATTAAAAACATAGCACACGATATGAAATATGTAAAAGGAAGTATAACTCGTCTTAAAAAAAAGATAGAATTAAATAAAAATAATCTCAATAACCCTGCGGCAAATAACTCTGCTGCTGGTGAAAATAAAGAAACAAGTCGAGAATAAAGCAAACATTTTTTCGACGTCGAGTTTCAAATTCTTTTCAAAATCTTTATAAACTTATTCTCTTATTTTTTACTTATATGTATTGGTGGAGTAAAAAGAGGGAAAATCAGAAGTTCCGAAGACGCGGACAATTTACGTTGTTCATAATTGTCGGGATAGTAATATTCTCTGTGTTTGCCTTCGCACTATACGCTAGAGCCAAAATAATTACCGCTCAATTAAATGCGCAAGGTGAAAAACAGATAAAAGAATACATTGACAGAAATTCTATATCACAATATATTACGGGTTGTCTCGACGCTGTTTCTGAAGACGTTATTGTTAGAGCAATGCTACAAGGCGGAACATTTAATTTTAGTGGACAAACGGAAAATGAAGATTATATTGTATTCAATGATTCCGAATATAATTACGCATATAATCGCACAGTAAATGTTTCAATAGTCGTTAAACCAAACCTTGTTTGTCCTTATGGCGGTCCACAAGTTGAACACCTATTTTATCCTGAACCGACAGAGACAGGATTACCGGACTATCCTTATGCTTGCGGATATACTGCTGTAAGTAATCTTAATACAATATATGCTGCACGTGGTTCTGGACCGTGCAGAAATAAATGTATTGTTAGAAATCAAGATTTCCTTATTTACAGTGGATTCTTCGGCATTAATAGTTTGAAAAGATTATGCAGTAATGACGGTCCAAACAAAGTCTTAGAGGACGAGTCCAATTCTCAAATATTTAATCGTATGACGTGTGATTATTATTCTAATGATGAAAAAAGTTTACAAGATTATATTCAAGAAGAAATAGATTTAGGAATTACACAATGCTTAAACTTCACGGAAATATTAAGACGTAGCCCTAGCAACATAACTATTAATGACACACCACGTACCGAAGTAAGATTCAGAAATAAAGGATTCAGTGTTAAAGTCATTTATCCCTTCACAATAACCATGCGCAATCGTCAACCTGTTACTAAATTAATAGATTTCAGCGTCGAGAAAGATATTCCCTTCAAAGAACTATACGAGTATACTTATGAGCTAGTTAATTACGATGTTAAGAAACCAGAATTCAACATAATAAATGATCGTATGAATGTTTTAAGTCAAGCAAACAGAAGAATAAATTCTAATACATTCACTTCTAATTATATTGTAGAGCGGATCATAGGAAACGAGAGCAATAATTTTACAGATATAATTAGAGTTATAGACGAAGAACATAAATTACGTAATCTTCCTCTAGTAATTAATATCGGTTTCGTCAATAGACGACCCGTACTAGATTATATTCATTTAACATCTGTACCAACATTTGATATTATGGCTGTAGAAAATGATACTATAGAATTGAATCCTATCGGTTATGACCCAGATAACGATTATATTAAATATGAATATGGTCTCTGGCGTGAAGAATATATTGATGAATATAATATGAGTGACGATAAATGTAAAAGGCCAGAAAATATTGAATATGTTATTGAGAACTGCACAAAAGTTGATGTAATCAGTGATACTCCCCATAATTGGACCAACTCTTCAGCATATAAGAGTACTCAAAGAAATGCAACTTACAAAATAACTGCTCAAGATGCAGGATTCCATAAAGTAAAAATCACCGTCAGAGATGTTATGCATAATTTAGATGATTATCAAATTGTTAGAATATTAATATTTGATTTACCTCAAGCAAAAATCGAAGGAGATAATTTCTATGATGATGTTGATAATCAATACGCATCATATGAAGATATGTACGTACTGAATGGATCTACATCTCTCGTAAGTATTATGGGATCTGCTCTCGGTTACGGGTTCTCATCATTTTCTTGGCTTGATCAAAGAGAACCATTCTATACAAATGTGGCAGTAAGTACTGAATTAGATAAAGTATTATTCTTTCCAAATGCTACAAAAGAATTAGATGGCGGAGTAACAATACTCAATATCACTGAGTATGTTTTTAGAAACAGAAGTGAAACATCAGTGTTGCATAACATTTCACTCACTGTAACAATGCAAACAATCGGATTGAGTAATACAGCAGATTATGGTGTGAATGTTACACA
>JANNSE010000099.1:0-6317 GCA_031402215.1 Candidatus Woesearchaeota archaeon
GATATTACTACTTATGTTAATCCTAATTCTGCCGATGTATGGATTATGGAAGAGCCTACAAGAAGAGGCGCTGGTCAAGTTTGTAGAGTTATTGAACAGAATAGAAGTAAATTCGGTTCTCAACTAGATGGTTATAGTGCAGCATTAGCACATCAAGCATATAGAACTGAGGAATTTTTAAGGTTTAGAGGACCATTGCGTGAAGCAGGAAAATTTATTGTTAGAAGTAGATCTGAAGAATCTGCATGTTATCAAATTTATGATGAGAAATCTCTTCATAGTGGAATATTGTTAGATACATATTTAGAATTACCAGGGCACAAAATTGCTTTTGCTAATCCTCCATCACATATATTTGTTGTTTGTGGTCCTGAGAATTGGAAGCAGAAAGATTATTTAGAATTAAAAGCTGAGCGTACAGGTACAAGAATATTAGATGATCATGAAAATAATTATTCCTATCAATTGTTAGTGAATCAGAGATATGCTACTGATTGGATTGAGAACTTATATAAGAAAGGTTGCTCTATGTACGGATCTAAGGAACCGATTATTGTTAAGTTCGACATATATAATGATATTACCAAAACTAGAGAATTAATGAATCAAGCTATACAAGCAATACTTCTCGGGAATTTTTTAGAAAATATTGTTAAGAAAAGAGATTAGTTTCAACTTTAATTTATTTTAGAATTATTTTAATTTTATACTATTTTAGAATTTATTAAAAAAAATACTGAAAAGAATTTTTTATTCTTTTGCATCAACTATTTCTGGTACTGCTGCTTCTACACCAAAGAATCCTTCTAATTGTTTACTGCTGACTTTTGCTCCGTAACTTATTTTTGCCATTGAAAATCCCCCTCACTTTTACTGTACATGTTATACATTTTACAGTTTATCGTCGATATTTTTCTTAATGATATACTCCGGGTCTGCTGGTTTATAAACTCTATTGTTGTCAAAATACTATTTACAAACCCCTAGTTTCAGACTTATATGTTACAGAATACTAAGAATTATTTGTAAGTAACAACTCAAGCACAAATTTAGAAATTCATCCCGAAGTGAAGACCGTAATATCTTTTTGATATCACTATATTTGTTACTTCGTAGTTTTTGATTAAAGGTTTCAAGAACTATTGATTAAAATTTAAGAAAAAGAATTTTGTGCTCAAATGCCTTCTGACTTCCAATTCATCAAATTTTCTTTAGTGTGCTTAAGAACTTCTCCAGAAATCGCATCAATTTTAACATTTATAACACCTAATGCAAGCGTTACGATTGTAATATTCCATATTTGACCAAATTCAGGAAGATTTTGCAATAAACAGATTGCTTTACTAAACAATTCCTTAGGATAATTGTCTTTAATAGTGGCATTACATGTCTTAATCGCTTCATCTCTAGAAACTTGTAGCTCTTGTAAATCTAATTTTTGAATGTATGCTTCTTTCTTTAATGCTTCTGCAGGAGGATGAATAAATATCAATCCTTCGTTACCTTCGAATACTACGATCCTGTCAGTATCCTTGCTATAGTATCCTATTTGCCAGAGATTATTTTCAACACTTTCAGAATCAACAGTTGTAAAAACATGAACCAGGTAATAGTGTGGATGTTCGCGAAGAAAATCCTTGAACTCTTTAGACTCCTCAATTGTACCAACGATGTTTTTAAAATCCATTACCTTGAGATATGGTCGATGTTTATATAGTTTTTTGTTTGAGGTTACTTATTGGATAATTGCTTTAACGTAATTATATCTTCATCATTTAAAGGCTCTTTATATAGTTCGTTAACAAGCCACAATCCGCTTTTACGTATCTTGTCTTTTGGAGAAAAATTTCCTAGCCACTCTTTAGAAGATTTGCACTCTTTACACGATGATACGGTGGATATTATTTTAGATTCTAATTCTAAACGTTCATCTTTATTTAGAATTTCAAATACTGTGAATGTAAAATTATCTTGCAAATATTTCGTTACTTGTTTTTCAACTTCTTTTTGTTTGGTCATATCAATACTTTTTAAGTATTTATCTTTATCTTCTCTAGCCGTCAAATCAATTTCCCATTGTTTCAAAAATGTATCATTGTTCTTATTTAACAGAGCGCGTCCAATATTTTTTCTAAATATGCTTCTATCCTTATTTTCATTGACGAAATGTTGAAATAATCTAGCACGTAATTGATCAGAACCAGTGTGTGTTCCTACTCGTACTATTCTGTCAACGTTATGAGCTCCTTCTCCTTTTTGAAATAGAATGTAAATTCCATTAAGCGGTATATTATTTTGATTATAAGGAAAACTATATCTTGTCATAGAATTGAACAATAAATGTATCTCTTTACAATAATTTTCTTTGTCCATTTGTTTTGCTCGATTTTTCTTTCAAAAATTTTAATTGTTTGCCAATACCAAGACCTTTCAATGGCACGGTGTAGTTTTTAATATGTGGAATTAAATATTTTCTATAATTATCTCCTGCTAGAAATATGATTTTATCTGAATTTAGGTCAATTTTTTCTTTTAATTGTATTAATACTTTTTCAGACCACTCTTTTATCTCTTTAGAAGACATAGTATTTAATGTTGTATTATAGGGTTCAATTATTTTATCTAATTCTAGTACTCCGTATTTAGCTGATAGAATATAGATTTTATCCGGTTGCAGAGTTTTAGCATAGGCTAAGCCGTATTTGAATAATGGACTAATATACAATTCTTCGGCTTTTGCTTTACGTGATAATTTCACGCTTACGCAAGATATAAGTACTATTTTACGCATGAAAAGAATATAGTTGTAGGATATATAAATATTATTATGTGCGTAATGTATGCATTATTGGCTTTTTATGCTTTTCTCTAGTAATCCTATTAAGAATTTTTTATCTCGATATTCTCGATAGTATCTATAATATGCAGGTTTTTTGTTTATCTTTTGCGTAATCCTATCAATTATAATTTGATAATCATCTTTGTGTGGCTTCCAATCATTATGCAAGTTTTTTGGATAATCATTTAGATTAATTGTTATGTTTGTTTTAAATCCTCTAAGACGCATTTCCTTCTTAATGATTTCGTGCCTATCTTTCAAATATTTTAATTTATCTTTAAAAAACCTCATATGTCCTGTATTCAGACAATATCTTTCTGGAATCTCGGACTTACCCTTCACGATTTTTATTTTAGGATATCTCTTAACATAGCCAAGTAACATCAACATTTCATCATATTCTGCAATCAAGTGTTGATCAGTTAAATATTTTGGATTAATTATATTTATTCGAACCATTTTATTTCTCTATAATTACATAACAGAAAAATCTTATAGATCTATTAACATTCCATCTGGGCCAGGATTGATTAACTTTGTTTCGTTTATTCTATCCTCGCGACCGGCTGTTTCATGAATGTGACCGGATATAGATATTATTGGATGGTATTTCATTATAAAATCTTTTATGCTTTTATTACCAACATGTCCTTCATATCCATCGAGATCATCAATTTTTGTTCCGAAAGGCGGAGCATGTGTGACAAGAACTAATTTATATTTCATATTTTTAGATGCTTCTAGTTTTCTTAATTCCAACATGAATAATTCTGCTTCGTGAGTAAAAATGGAGTCAGTAGTGCTGAATCCTCCACCACCATAACCGAAGAAAACTATATTATCAATAATAAAATAAGTCTTATGAATAAAATGTAGATTCTTTAAACCTTCACACTCTGCCTTTGCGGTTGAAGCAGTCTCATGATTGCCGTGAATTATAATTATCGGTCTATTCCACTTATTAAATTCTTCGAGTATTTTGACAGCGTCATTCTCGAATATTGTGAAGTCTCCGCCACAAACTACTACATCTGCACTTTTAGCTTTCTCCTTAAGTTTTCGCATAGCACTTTGACTACCGTGCGTATCGATAAAGAATAATACCTTCATGATAGGTATAACAAATGTACGTTTTTAAAGTTTGTTAAGGATACACAAAAAATATAAACAGCTAAGAGATAATCGAGGTATGGTTAAGAAAAAATCTGAATCTAAGAAGAAATCTAAAAAATCCGGTGATTCCGGTATTATAGTATTCTTTAAAATTCTATTATGGCCATTCAAAATGTTATTTTGGTTATTATACTGGATAATCAAAGGAATAACATTAGGTGTGATGAAAGTAATAGATTTGTTCAAGAAGCGAAATGAAGCTAAACGTGAAGCAAAACAAGAGAATAATCCTGACAAGGTTGAACATTATGTTCCATTTACAACAATTAAGGCTGTGAATGGGAACTTTCAAAACTTTGAAAATATGCTTTCAAAGAAAGATAGTACAATTGGAATAATACTCGGTGCAAGAGGATCTGGTAAGAGTGCATTTGGATTAAAATTACTTGAGAATTTGCATGCAAAAAGCGGTAGAAAGATATTCGCTCTAGGATTCAAGACAAGTGAATTACCGCACTGGATACATTCTATTGAGGATATAGAATTGATTGAAAATAATTCATATGTATTAATTGATGAAGGCGGAATATTGTTTAATGCGAGACAAGGATTCTCTGATGCAAATCAACTATTGAGTAAATTATTGTTAATTGCTAGACATAAAGACTTAAGTATAATGTTTATTTCACAAAATTCATCAAACTTAGAGATAAATGCAATAAGACAAGCAGATTATCTTGTATTAAAACCATCGTCCTTATTACAGCTAGATTTCGAACGTAAAAAGATTAAAGAGATATACGTAGAAGCGGCAGATGACTTTGCGAAATTCAAGCGAACGAAAGGTTTGACATACATTTATTCAGACACATTCAAAGGATTTGTCTCTAATCCTCTACCAACATTCTGGACCACGCGAATAAGTAAAAGTTTCAGTGGGAAAGATAAGAAGGAAGAGTAATTGAAGTCCCAATAGAGTTACTACATGATAATATTTATATATTCTAATAATGTTGGTTTATTATGGAATTCAAAGAACTGACGGATATTGTAAAGTCCAATAGACCTGTAAAAGTGTATTTACTTGACAAAGTAGTTCCGACTGCTTTAACGGGAATTGTTTCTCACACTCACTCAAAGAGAAGTGAAAATGGAATAATTACTAATTATGTTGATTTAGAGCCTTTTGTTGGACTATTTAGTTTTGGACCTAAAGCACATGTAACAGGTTATATTACGAACGATAATTTATACAACGGGTTTAGATTTGACGGACGATATGCTACATTGGACTATAATTATCATAAACTTCAAGTACAGCAATTTATTGATGAAATACATAAATCAGGCTCTGAAACAACTGAAGAACTCCAAAAATACTTCAAGCTTGCTAAGACTCTTTAATTCGTTCTTTCTATTCTTCGACAAAAACTTTAAATACTAGAGATGTTTTTCTCATTCTAGAATGAATACAAGCTTCGTTGCACAATTTAATGAATTGCCTCTAGAAGAAAGAGCCCAAGTTAAAGAAATGGCTAGAGATATTTTGCAATCAATTGTTAGCGGTGTTACTCCTAATTATTCTCCTGACAAACTACCTCTACTCTTGTTTACTTCTATGTACATTGATGAACGTGGCTTTGTTGAAATGACAGGCGGAACTGCAAAATCTGTTATGGCCGGATTAACAACTCCAAAGATCACTGAAGAAGGAATGAATTATCTTAAACATACAAATCAAGAATAAATTTTATAAACTTTCTAATTTTAATATTTCTTAGAATTTAACATTACCGCCTTGCATGGACTTCATCATCTTTTCCATGTTCTTGTCATTGCCTTTTAACATTTTCATTAATTTCTTAGATTGTTTATACTGTTTAACGAGCTCTCTAACTTCACCTGCGGATAGACCTGAACCTTTTGCAATTCTATCTGCTCTAGATGCATCGATTATCTCTGCATCTTCTAATTCTTCTCTAGTCATTGATTGCATTGCAAACTTCCATTTTTCTAATTTGATTTCTTGATTTTCAAGCATTTCCTTTGGAATCTTTGCAGCGGACATTCCGGGAATTAATTCCATTACTTTAGTTAATGGACCCATCTTCTTCATAGCCTGCATTTGTTCATGTAAATCAATAAGATTGAATTCTCCTTTCAAGAATTTTTTACCAAGATCTTTAGCTTCATCAGCACTGATTGCATCATTGACTTTTTCAAGTAATGATTCTAAATCTCCCATTCCAAGGATTCTTCCAACAAAACCTTCTGGTTTGAATTCTTCAAGTGCATCGATTTTCTCTCCAACACCGATGAATTTGACTGGAGCTTTTGTGACTGCACATGCAGTTAATGCTCCACC
>JANNSE010000100.1:0-2718 GCA_031402215.1 Candidatus Woesearchaeota archaeon
CAAATATGGAATATCCAAACGGAACTAAATATTATATTTATTCAGTAGTATACTATATTAGTCCTGGCGATCTTAGAGGTAAATCAGAAGTTGGTTCTTATAATATATACTTCAGCGGTACTGGCGCTAAGACAATGTACGGATATAAGGAAGATGTAAAGCTTGAATCTTATAGAGTAAAACAAGTTCAAAAAGTATTCAAATCTCCAAAGAAATACACTGAAATGTGTATTAAATTTGATGATGAATTCCCATCATACAATCAAGTATTTGGTTTAGCTAAGCAAGAATATTGTAGAGAAATAAAAGAAAGTGGAACATGGGAAACAGGTTCCCCGTATATACCTCCTGAAGATGAAGAAACTGCTACTGAGGATGGTTCTATACCAGAATTTGACGCAGATGGTAGAAGAGTTACTGCAACTACAAGTGTTAACGCTAAACAGCCAGGTGTATTAGAATGAAATTAAATAAGAAAGGACAAATAACGATATTCATAATATTAGGTATAATAATTTTATTCAGTGTAGCATTAGCTGTTTACTTGAAAGGTTCTTTTGAGACAATCAGGCCTCCAGTACAACAATTAGTTGTTGCAGATGAATTAAAACCAATACAAGCATATGTTACTGGCTGTCTTGCAGCAGTATCAAAAGATGGGTTAATACAATTAGGAAGAAGTGGGGGATACATTGAAGTACCAACAGGATTAAAAGTTAATCCAGCAAAACCCTATGACTCGGAAGCATTATTCTTTGATCCACAAGTAATGCCATACTGGTATTATGCTAAACCGTGTGAAAATTCAATCTGTCTATTCACAAACAATCCACCATTATGTAAGGCCGGAACATCATGTGCATTGCCTTATAGGGGAAAGAACAGTATTGAAGAACAATTAAACACATTCGTAGAAGAGAACGTTAAAACATGTCTTGGAAATATGGATTCATTCACAGATAGATACGATATATCTTATGGAAAAATATCAGTTGATACAATGATTTCAGACTCTTTTGTAGGCTTCAAGTTAAATTATCCATTAACAATTAAAGTTAAAGGATCAAATGTTCAAGGAGAAATAGAATACTTCTATACTGAACACGATATAAAATTTAAAGATATATACAATTTTGCACTTGACATAAGAAATGCCGAGTCTAACTTTACATTCTTGGAAAGAAACACGTTGAATTTGATAAGTGCATATTCTGGTGTTGATTCTGACAAGCTTCCTCCAATGAGCGGACTAGAATTATTCATGAACGGAAAGAAGTATTGGGTTAGATCTCAAGTAAAAGAGAAATTAATAAGCGACATTTTACCTTATACGATGTTGTTACAGATTGTAAATGCTGGAAATGCAAAACAAATACTGCCAAGAGGAACAAATCCAGATTATCTGCCTTTCGAACAAGGATTGTATGATGCAATGATGATTAAAGTATCAGAAGAACGCACATACTTTGATTTGGATGCAAACATATATTATCCTCCAGATGCAGACATATTCTTTACAATAGGAAACACTGAAATAATAAAACCTACATCATTTGATACGAAAAATGACTTCTTGGCCAAAATGATAAACTTCGCAGCCAACGATTACAGTTTCAAGTACGATTTAACATATCCTGTAATTGTTAGAATTAGTGATCCAGAAGCATTTAATGGTGAAGGTTACACATTTAGTTATGCTATGCAGGCAAACATTAGAAAGAATGTCGCAATTAATTCAACCACGCCTATAATCAATTTAGGTGCACCAACTCCAACAATAGATATGGATAATCCTACGTTAAGAGTAAATAGAACAATCACAATTGATGCTTACAATAGATACACTCAAGAACCATTAGAGGGGGTAAGAATTTCATACAAGTGTGGATACGATGTAACGATCGGGGAAACAATAATGAAAAGTGGAAAAGCTACTCTGGTAGACAAGTTCCCTTACTGTGAATTAGGTGGAGCAATAGTATATGAAAAAGAAGGATTTATGGGAAGCGCTATAAATTTCTCAAACACGGACATAATACAAGATGTTGATCCAAAACATTTCCGTATAGAATTATGGCCATTACAAGAGAAGAAATTTGTAGTATACAAGCGTACTGAATCAGACATAAATAAGATACGTAAGGTTGGAGCTGGAGGAATAGTATTGTACAGCACAGCATACACTGAATTAAGTCCTTACGATTCTGTGTTTGTTAACCTTGCTAGAATTAAGGAAGATTGGCTAGAATCAGATGTACCGTTAGTTGGGTTTGCAATGGTAAAAGCTCAGAATTCTAGTGTAAGAACAGTTACACCTCAAGATCAAAGAGATTACATAAATCAAATGTTTACCGCAGGACAAATAAATGCTTCAGTAAGAGATGAAATGCTCAACAGTTTGAACTTTATGGTTCCAACAGAGCAAACAATAACGAACCAGATTGAAGAATACGTATTTGACTTTGTTCCAGGAACATATGTTTACGACGCGTTCATGATGTATGGTGGAAATATTACTATTCCAGAAAGTGTTGAATACGTTTGTCCATTCCCTAAAGTAATGGGAATTTGTGTTGCAGGAGAAAAAGAAATGAAATATCCAGCACAAAACTTCACTAGTTGGATTAGCGGCGGAGCAAACATTAATTTCACATTAACAGAAAATGATGTATACAACAATAACACATTAGTATTTTACGTTTTGGAGATGCCACTTCC